>JBKOWB010000078.1:0-13810 GCA_046724195.1 Actinomycetota bacterium | reverse complement strand
GCGTTGTTCATCGCGTCCCGGATGACGTTCTCCGCATCGATGATCTGCCGTGCGAGCTTGTTCAGCGCGTCCTGGACGCCGTTGACGATCGCCCTCGCGTTCTTGCCGGAGAAGTCAACCCCTCTCCGCGTCCTTCATCGGGAAGGCGCCGGCCGACGCCACCGCCTCGCCGACGATGGTGAGCCCGATCCCCAGCCCGCCCGTGGCGACCGCCGCCCCGACCGCGAAGATCGATCCGGAGACGGTCGGTAGGAAGGCGACGTCCTTGGGGTTGCAGTCGAGCATGGCGTCGAGCGCGGCCTGCGCCTTGTGCGCGAGGTCGTCGACGTTCCTGCGCGCTTCCTTCCACATCGCCATCTCCGCCTCGATCCCGCCCTTGAGTGCGATGACCAGGGCGAACTGGTTGGAGGTGATGGGGTACCACTTGCTGAGGAAGTTGTCCTTGAAGTTCAGCGCCGCGCCGCCGTACCAGTCCTTAACCAGCGCCTTGACGTCGTCTATCCGGCCGAGCTCGGGGTTGGTCAACACGCCCGAGCCGTTGTACGGCAACGTGGCCTGCCCGCTGTTCAACTTCGTTGCGACGTGCCCAACGAGTCGATCAGCGGATCGAAGGCATCCGGGTTCGGCATCCGGAGGAACGGCGTGAACATGTCGGCGACGCCGGCGAACCGGGCCGAAGTCACATCGACTGCCGTCTGCACCTCAGCATCGCTCAGGTTCGCGTCGGTGAATCGGCCCTTGTCGTAGCCGAAGCCACGTTGCCGCATGTCCATAATGATCGCGGACTGCTGCAGCTGGGCGGCGTGCTGCGCCAGTTGCTCGTAGCTCACGCCGGCGCCCCATGCGACTGGTCCAGGGCGGACTTCAGCTCGTGGTAGCGGGCTCGGGCGGCGTCGTCGGTCTTCGCGTACTCCTCGGCGGCCATCATCAGCGCCAAGCCGGTATCGTCCATGTTGGCCGCATTCTTAAGGATGATGTCGACAATGGAGTCGCGCAGCGACTCCCACGGCGCCTTCGCTGGACCGTAGGTACCACCGAGCGCCGGATTGCGCGCGAACACGTCGGTCAGTCCGTCGGTGCGGAATAGCTCCCCGCCGGCCTGCCTGAACTGCTCGGCGACCGCTTTCATCTTGAACCGACCCGCGTCATAGAGATCGACGAGGTCAGATCCAAACTCCTCGCCCGAATGTGGCATGACCAGCCCTCCCCGTAGGACGCAACGAATCTAACAGCATCACCCACCCTCAACGCGAATCGCCAGCTGTCGATGGAGCGGGCGCCGCTGGCAAGCGGGCAGCAGGGCGTTGATCATGAAGCTGCTGTGGCGAAACGCCGGCAGGACGACAGTAACTTCATGATCAACTTTGGCGGGGCGAATCAGGACGTGGTCCAGCCGGTGACAACCCTTCACCGGGTACGTGTGCAGCGAGGCGATCCGCATCCCGCCAGCGTCGCACGCACGTTACGTACGTCGAAGCGGCACCGGGCTTTAGCACCATGAGTCAAGGCCCTAGCGCTCTGAAAGTTTTCATGCATACTCTGCGCGAGTGAATGACGGTGCGATCAGAGCCGAGCGGGTGCTGGACCTGTTCCAGGGCGCGCGGCTGACGCCGACGCAACGGCGCATCGCGCACAGCCTGATCCAGCATGCGCCGTCGGCGGCCTACCTGTCCGCCGCCGAAGTGGCCGCGCTTGCCGGGGTCAGCCAGCCTTCGGTCACCCGGTTCGCGATGGCGCTGGGCTACGCGGGCTACCCGGCGCTGCGCCGGCAGCTGCGGACAGTGGTCGACGTCGGCGCCGCCACCAAGAAAGCCGACCAAGAAGCCGACAACGCCGACCAAGAAGCCGACAACGCCGACCAAGAAGCCGACAACGCCGACCAAAGAGCCGTCAACGCCGGCAACGCCAACCAAAGAGCCGACAACGGCGACCAAAGAGCCGGCAACGCCATGCAGCGCGCCGTCAAGGCGGAAGCCGAGCATCTCGAGCGGCTCGCCGATCAGCTGCACGACTTGGACAGTGTGGACAAGGCCGCCGAACTGCTGGTGGCCAGCCGGCCCCTGCCCGTGCTCGGGCTGCGGGCGGCTGCCCCACTCGCCGGGTACTTCGGGTACTTCGCCGCCAAGGTGCACCCCGACGTCCGGGTGCTCGACGCCGGCGGGACCCATCTGCTGGACAAGCTCGACCAGGCCCGCGCGGCGGGCGCCGGTGCGATGCTGGCGATCGTGCTCCCCCGCTACCCCCGCGAGACGTTCGAGGCGATCCGGGAGGCCAAGGCCGGGGGCATGAGCGTCGTGGCACTCACCGACTCAGCGGTCAGCCCGGCCGCCGAGTACGCCGACGTCGTCCTGCCCGCGGCGGTCGGCACCCAGCTCGTGTTCGACCTGCACACCGGGCCGATGGCGATGGCCATGGTGTTGCTGCAGGCGATGTGCGACGCACGCCCGGAGCCGGTGCAACGCCGGCTCGAGGAGTTCGAGGCGACCGCCGCCCGCCGCCACATCTTCCAAGCATGAACAAGGAGTTCCGATGCCCATAACGGCGCCGCGCGGCACGTCGTACACCGCGAAGGGGTGGCCCCAGGAGGCCGCCAAGCGGATGCTCATGAACAACCTCGACCCGGACGTCGCCGAGCGCCCCGAGGACCTGGTCGTGTACGGCGGCACGGGACGGGCGGCCCGCGACTGGCCGTCGTTCCACGCGATCGTCCGCGAGCTCGACGCGCTTGCCGGCGACGAGACGCTGCTCGTGCAGTCGGGCCGGCCGGTCGGCGTGTTCCGCACCCACGAGTGGGCGCCGCGGGTCCTGCTGGCCAACTCCAACCTGGTTCCGGACTGGGCGACCTGGCCGGAGTTCCGGCGCCTGGAGAAGCTCGGCCTGACCATGTACGGGCAGATGACCGCGGGCTCGTGGATCTACATCGGCACGCAGGGCATCCTGCAGGGCACGTACGAGACGTTCGCCGCGGTTGCCGCCAAGCGTTTCGGGGGTGATCTGGCCGGGACCCTGACGCTGACCGGAGGCTGCGGCGGCATGGGCGGCGCGCAGCCGCTCGCGGTGACCATGAACGGTGGCGTCTGCCTGATCGTCGACGTCGACCGCACCCGCCTGCAGCGCCGCGTCGACACGCGGTACCTCGACACCATCGCCGCCGATCTGGACGACGCGGTCCGCCAGGCCGAAGCGGCGAAGGCGAGCCGGAGCGCGCGCTCGATCGGGGTCGTCGGCAACGCCGCCGAGGTCTTCCCCGAGCTGCTGCTACGCGGCGTCGGGATCGATATCGTCACCGACCAGACCAGCGCCCACGACCCGCTGTCCTACGTTCCGGTTGGGGTGGACGTCGCCGACGCCGCGTCGTACGCCGCCACGAAGCCGGAGGAATACACCGAGCGGGCCCGCGCGAGCATGGTCCGTCACGTCGTGGCCATGGTGGGTTTCCTCGACCGCGGCGCCGAGGTCTTCGACTATGGCAACTCGATCCGCGGCGAGGCGCAGCTCGGCGGGTTCGACCGCGCGTTCGCGTTCCCCGGGTTCGTGCCCGCGTACATCCGGCCGCTGTTCTGCGAGGGCAAGGGCCCGTTCCGGTGGGCCGCGCTGTCCGGCGACCCGGCCGACATCGCCGCCACCGACGCGGCCGTCCTGAACCTGTTCCCGGACAACGAGTCGCTGGCCCGCTGGATCCGCCTCGCCGGTGAGCGGGTGGCGTTCCAGGGGCTGCCGGCCCGGATCTGCTGGCTGGGCTACGGCGAGCGGGACAAGGCCGGCGTCCGGTTCAACGACATGGTGGCGCGCGGCGAGGTGTCCGCGCCCATCGTCATCGGCCGGGACCACCTCGATTGCGGGTCGGTCGCTTCCCCGTACCGGGAAACCGAGGCCATGGCGGACGGCTCGGACGCCATCGCGGACTGGCCTTTGCTGAACGCCCTGGTGAACACCGCGAGCGGAGCGAGCTGGGTGTCGATCCACCACGGCGGCGGCGTCGGCATCGGCCGATCCATCCATGCTGGACAGGTCTGCGTCGCCGACGGCACCGCGCTCGCCGGCCAGAAGATCGAGCGCGTCCTCACCAACGACCCCGGCATGGGGGTCATCCGGCACGTCGACGCCGGCTACGAGTCGGCGGCCGCGGTCGCGGCCGCGACCGGCGTGCACATCCCCATGGGTGAATCATGACCTTCGCCGAGCTCTGGGCCGAGATCGCGCCGATCGGTCGCGAGCCGGCGGGCGGTTATCGCAGGTTTGCGTTCAGCGAGCCAGAGTTGGTCCTGCGTGACTGGTTCCGCAACCAGGCAGACCGCCGCGACATGAAGGTCACCGAGGACGGGAACGGGAACCTGTTCGCGTGGTGGGGCGCGCCCTACGGGCACGGCGCGGTGGTGACCGGGTCGCACTTCGATTCGGTGCCGCACGGCGGCGGGTACGACGGGCCGCTCGGGATCGTGAGCGCGTTCCTGGCGATCGACGCGTTGCGGGATCGCGGAGTCGTGCCGGGCAAGCCGCTCGCGATCGCCGCGTTCGTCGAGGAGGAGGGCGGCCGGTTCGGCGTGCCGTGCCTCGGCTCGCGGCTGCTGACCGGCGCCATCGACCCGGAACGGGCGGCCGCGCTGCTCGACCGCGACGGCGTCACGTTCGGCGAGGCGCTGGGCGCCCGGCCAGCCGGCCCGCTGCCCGACCTGATGGATCGCGTGTCGGCCGTGGTCGAGCTGCACATCGAACAGGGGCGGGCGCTGGACGTACCGGTCGGGGTGGCGAGCGCGATCTGGCCGCACGGCCGCTGGCGGTTCGATTTCACCGGCGACGGCGACCACGCCGGCACGACTCGGATGGCGGACCGGCACGACCCGATGCTGACCTTCGCCTGCACCGTTCTGGCCGCCAACAAGGAGGCCCGGCTGGCCGGCGCGCACGCCACGATGGCTCGCGTCGCCGTGGAACCCAACGCCACCAATGCGATACCGTCGCTGGTCCGCGGCTGGCTGGACGCCCGCGCGGCGGACACCCCGACGCTGGACCGGCTGGTCGAGGCGGTCGTCAAACGCGCGGTCGACCGCGCCGGCCGCGACGGTACGCAGGTGACGGTCGAGCCGGAGTCGGTGTCGCCCGAGGTGGCGTTCGACACGGATCTCGCCGGCCGGCTGGCCGCCTTGCTCGGCGGCGCGCCGATCCTGCCCACCGGCGCGGGACACGACGCCGGGGTCCTGTCCGCCCACGTGCCGACCGCGATGCTGTTCGTCCGCAATCCCAGCGGCGTCTCGCACGCCCCGGCCGAGCACGCGACGGACGCCGACTGCGCGGCGGGCGTGGCGGCCCTCGCGACGGTCCTCGAGGACCTGACATGACGTACCACGCCGAGTACGCCTGGCTCGGCGGCGGTCTCGCCCGGGACGTGCTCATCGAGGTGGCCGGCGGGCGGTTCGCCGCCGTGACGCCCGGTGCGCCCGCCGGCGGCGCCACGCGACTGCGCGGCCTGGTCCTGCCCGGGTTCGCGAACGCGCACTCGCATGCGTTCCACCGCGCGTTACGCGGCCGCACCCACTCGGAACGCGGCAGCTTCTGGACGTGGCGCGAACGCATGTACGCGGTCGCCGCCACGCTCGCCCCGGACAGCTACTTCACGCTGGCGCGGGCCGTCTACGGCGAGATGGCCCTGGCGGGCATCACCTGCGTGGGCGAGTTCCACTACCTGCACCATGGCCCCGGCGGCACGCCGTACGACGACACGAACGCGATGGGCGAGGCGCTGGTCGCGGCGGCCCGCGACGCCGGCATCCGGATCACGCTGCTGGACACCGTGTACCTCACGTCCAGCGTCGACGGCAAGCCGCTGGAGGGCGTGCAGCGGCGGTTCGGCGACGGCGACCTGGACGGCTGGTCGCAGCGCTTCGACGCGTTGCGGGGCGCGCCGGGTGCGAAGATCGGTGCCGCGCTGCACTCGGTACGGGCGGTGCCTGCGGACGTGATGGCCACCTTCGCCGCCCGTACCGACGGGCTGCCCGTGCATGTCCACCTGTCCGAGCAGCGCAGCGAGAACGAGCAGTGCCAGGCGGTGCACGGCTGCTCCCCCACCGAGCTGCTGGACCGCGCCGGCGTGTGGCAGCCGATGACCACCGCCGTGCATGCCACCCACGTGTCGGCCCGCGACATCGGCCTGCTGCGCGACCAGTACGTGTGCCTGTGCCCCACCACCGAGCGTGACCTCGCCGACGGCATCGGCCCGGCCCGCCGCCTCGCCGACGCGGGCGCGCGGCTGAGCCTGGGCAGCGACAGCCATGCCGTCATCGACCCGTTCGAGGAGGCGCGCGGCGTCGAGATGGGCGAGCGGCTGGCAACCGAACGCCGCGGCCGGTTCACCGTCGCCGAACTGCTCGCGGCGGCCACCAACCACGTGTCCCTGGGCTGGCCCGACGCCGGAACCATCGCGCCGGGCAACCGCGCCGACCTGGTCGCGGTGTCGCTGGACACCGTCCGCACCGCCGGCGTCGATCCGGCGGGCGCGCTTTTCGCGGCGACCGCCGCCGACGTGACCGATGTCGTGGTCGACGGGCGTCTCGTGGTGGCCGGCGGCCGGCACGCGGCGTTCGACGTACCGGCCGCGCTACGCGACGCGATCACGGCGGCGCTCTCATGACTCTTCTCCTCGACGGCATCGGCGAGCTGGTCACCAACGACCCGCACGCGGGCGGCGATCCGCTCGGCATCGCCCGGGACGCGGCGGTGATCGTCGAGGGAGATCGCATCGCCTGGGTGGGCCCCGGGAACCGGGCGCCGGCCGCCGACCGGCGGATCGACGCCGGCGGCGCGGGCGTGCTGCCGGGCTTCGTGGACAGCCACGCGCACCTGATGTTCGTGGGCGATCGCGCCGCCGAGTTCGCCGCGCGGATGGCCGGCGAGCCTTACACCGGCGGCGGCATCCGGACCACGGTCGCCGCGACCCGCGCCGCCACCGACGACCAGCTGCGCACGGCTGCGCGCCGCCTGGTCGCCGAGGCGCGCCGGCAGGGAACCACGACGATCGAGATCAAGAGCGGGTACGGCCTGACCGTCGCCGACGAGGTCCGCAGCCTGCGGCTGGCGCGGGAGCTGACCGGCGAGACCACGGTCCTCGGCGCGCACGTCGTCCCGCCTGAATACGCCGACCGGCCCGACGCGTACGTCGACCTGGTCAGCGGCCCGATGCTCGAGGCGGCCGCCCCGTACACCCGCTGGGTCGACGTGTTCTGCGACCGGGGAGCCTTCGACGGCGACCAGGCCCGTACCGTGCTGACGGCCGGCGCCAAGGCGGGACTCGGCATCCGGGTGCACGCCAACCAGCTCGTCGCCGGCCCCGGCGTACGGCTGGCCGTCGAGCTTGGCGCGGCCAGCGCCGACCACTGCACGCACCTGACCGGCGCCGACGTCGACGCGCTCGCCCGCTCCGGCACGGTGGCCACTCTGCTACCGGGTGCCGAATTCTCCACCCGTTCGCCGTATCCCGACACGCGCCGGCTGATCGACGCGGGTGTCACGGTCGCCATCGCCACCGACTGCAACCCGGGCTCGTCGTACACGTCGTCGATGCCGTTCTGTATCGCGGTCGCCGTGCGCGAGATGCGGATGACGCCGGCCGAGGCGGTCCGGGCCGCGACCGCGGGCGGCGCGCGGGCCCTGCGCCGCGACGACGTCGGCGTGGTGCGGGTCGGCGCCCGCGCCGACCTGATCGTTCTGGACGCGCCGTCCTATGTGTACCTGGCCTACCGGCCGGGAGTTCCCCTGGTCAGAACCGTCCTGCACAATGGAGTGCCCTCATGAGTGTCGTCGTCCAGCCCAGCGGCGTGACGGCCGCCGACGTCCTAGCCGTCGCCCGGCGCGAGGCGAGCGTGCGACTCGCCGACGCCACGATCGATGCGATGGCGGCCAGCCGCGCGATCGTCGAGCGCATCGAGGCGTCCGGCCGTCCCGTGTACGGCGTGTCGACCGGATTCGGGGCGCTGGCGAACACGTTCATCGCGCCGGAACGGCGGGCCGAGTTGCAGCACGCGCTGATCCGCTCGCACGCGGCCGGCGTCGGCGACCCGATGCCGCGCGAGGTGGTGCGGGCGATGATGCTGCTGCGCGTACGGTCGCTGGCTCTCGGGTTGTCCGGGGTGCGTCCGATGCTCGCGCGCGGCCTCGTGGACCTGCTGAACGCGGGCATCACGCCGTGGGTGCCGGAGCACGGGTCGCTGGGCGCGTCCGGCGATCTGGCGCCGCTGGCCCATTGCGCGCTGGTGCTGCTCGGCGAGGGTTGGGTGCTGGGCAAGGACGGTGCGCGCATGTCAGCGGCCGAGGCCCTGCACTCGGCCGGGCTGGAACCGCTGGAGCTGGCCGCGAAGGAAGGCCTCGCGCTGATCAACGGCACCGACGGCATGCTCGGCATGCTGCTCCTGGCGATCGACGACGCGGCGCACCTGTTCGCGATGGCGGACGTGACGGCGGCGCTGGCGATCGAGGCGATGCTGGGCTCGGAGCGGCCGTTCCTGCCGGAGCTCCACGCGATCCGCCCGCATCCGGGTCAGGCCACGTCGGCGGCCAACATCCACCGGCTGCTGCAGCACTCCGAGATCATGGACTCGCATCGCGACGACATGGCGCACGCCGTGCAGGACGCGTACTCGATGCGGTGCGCGCCGCAGGTCGCCGGCGCGGCTCGGGACACGCTCGACTTCGTGATCTCGGTGGCCGGACGGGAGCTGCGCTCGGTGGTGGACAACCCGGTGGTGCTGCCGGACGGGCGGGTGGAGTCGACGGGGAACTTCCACGGCGCGCCGCTGGGTTTCGCCGCCGACTTCCTGGCCATCGCGGCCGGCGAGGTGGGCGCGATCGCGGAGCGCCGGGTGGACCGGTTGCTCGACGTGACCCGTTCGCGGGACCTGCCGCCGTTCCTGTCCCCCGACGCTGGAGTGAACTCGGGGCTGATGATCGCGCAGTACACGGCCGCGGGCATCGTCGCGGAGAACCGGCGGCTCGCCGCGCCCGCCTCGGTGGACTCGCTGCCGACCAGCGGCATGCAGGAGGACCACGTGTCGATGGGATGGGCGGCGACCAGGAAGCTGCGTACGGTGCTGGACAACCTGACCAGCCTGCTCGCGGTCGAGCTGGTCGCCGCGGTGCGCGGGCTGCAGCTGCGCGCGCCGCTCATGCCGTCGCCGGCCGGCCGGGCCGCGATCGACGCGGTGTCCCGGTTCGCGGGCGAGCCGGGCCCCGACGTGTTCCTGGCGCCGGTGCTGGAACAGGCCCGCGCGGTCATCGCGGGACGCGGGTTGCGGGCTGATGTGGAGGCGATAGTGGGGCCGATCGTTTGAGATCGGTGGCTAGCCTCGATCCGTGAAGGCTGTGGTGATCGGTGCCGGCATGGCGGGACTCGCGGCAGCGGGGGTCCTCAGTGAACGCTGCGGGGACATCACGGTGCTCGACCGGGACGCGCTGCCCGCGGGCGGTACGCCGCGACGCGGAGTGCCGCAGGGCGCGCAACCGCACGTCCTGCTCGTGTCGGGGCTGCGCGAGCTGGCCCGGCTGTTCCCCGCTATCGAGGACGAGATGGCTGGCGCGGGCGCGAGCCGATTCGACATCGGCACCGGCCTCTGTGTCTACCGGTACGGCCGGCGCTGGCCGCGGGAACCGACGGGTCTGGATCTGGTTACGGTGAGCCGCCCGCAGCTCGAGTCGCTGGTCCGCGCCCGGGTCGCCAAACAGCCCGGCGTCACGATCCGCGACGGCGTGTCCGTGACCGCGCTGGCCGGCGACGGCGATCGCGTCACCGGGGTGGTACTCGACACCGGCCAGACGCTGGACGCGGATCTCGTCGTGGACGGCTCGGGTCGGGGCAGCCGCTCGGACCGCTGGCTGGCGGCGCTGGGTTTCCCCGCGCCCGAGCAGACCGAGATCAAGATCGGGATCACCTATACCACACGGCTCTACCGGCGCGGCCGCGACGACCTGGACGGCTGGCAGGCGGCGTTGGTGCTGCCCACGCCGCCGCACGCGTACCGCTCCGGCCTGGTCATGCCGATCGAGCGCGACCGGTGGATCGTCACGGTCGGTGGCTGGCACATCGACGCGCCGCCCGGTGACGCGGCGGCGTTCGAGGAGTTCGCGCAGAGCCTGCCCGACCCGATCGTCGCCGACCTGATCATCGCGGCCGAGCCGCTCACCGACCCGGTCACGTACCGGTTCCCGACCAGCCGCCGCCGCGCCTTCGACCGGCTGGACCGCCTACCGGCCGGCTATGTTGCGCTCGGCGACGCGTTCTGCAGCTTCAACCCCATCTACGGGCAGGGCATCACGGTCGCGGCGATGGCGGCGGGCGCACTGGGCGCCGCTTTGGATCGGCACGGCGCCGCCACGGTGGCGATGGCTCGCGACTACCACCGGGCCGCCGCGGAGTTGATCGCGACGCCGTGGCGGTTCGCCGTGGGCGGCGATTTCTCCTACCCGGAAACGGCCGGGCCGCGGCCGCGCGGCATCGCGCTGTCCAACTGGTACGCCCGCCGGATCGCGCTGGCGTCACAGGTCGCGCCGGACATCAACGCCACGTTCATCCGGGTCCAGCAGCTCATCGACCCGCCGTCGGTGCTGTTCCGGCCGGGGTTGATCGCCCGGGTGCTGTGGCTCAACCGGCCGGGCGCACGCGCGGTCGACCCGCCGGGAGTCAGCGCAGTTCGCGCGCGATGACCTTGGACAGTTCCCGGAACGCCTTGCCGCGGTGGCTGATCGCGTCCTTCTCGGCCGGGGTCAGCTCCGCGTTCGACCGGTCCTGTCCGTCGCCCAGGAAGATCGGGTCGTAGCCGAAGCCGCCCTCGCCACGCCGCGCCCGCAGGATCCGCCCGCTCTGGCGGCCTTCGACGAGGTGTTCGCGCCCGTTCGGCAGCACGAGCGCGGCGGCACACACGAACGCGCCGCCGCGGTGCTCGTCGGGCACATCGCTGATCTGCGCCAGCACCAGCTCCAGGTTGGCCCGGTCGTCACCGTGCCGGCCGGACCAGCGGGCGCTGAACACGCCGGGCATGCCGCCCAGCGCGTCGACGGTCAGCCCGGAGTCGTCGGCGACGGTCGGCAGCCCGGTACGTTCGACGCCGGCCCGGGCCTTGATGAGCGCGTTCTCGCCGAACATGAGCCCGGTCTCGGGCACCTCGGGGTAGTCGGGGAAGTCGCCGAGGCCCACCAACGCCACCCGGTCGGCGCCCAGCGAGGTGTCCAGGATGCGCTGCAGCTCGACCAGCTTCTTCTTGTTCGCGGTCGCGAGCAGGAGTTGGGCGCCGGTCATCCGGCCAGCGCCTTCTGCTGGATCGCGGCCAGCTCGGCGCAGCCGAGGACGCCCAGGTCGAGCAGCGTGTCGAGCTGGTCGCGGCGGAACACGCCGGCCTCGCCGGTGCCCTGGACCTCGACGAAGTCGCCGTCGCCGGTGCAGACCACGTTCATGTCGACCTCGGCCGCCACGTCCTCGTCGTACATGAGGTCGAGGCGGGGCTCACCCTCGACGATGCCGACGCTGACCGCCTGGATCGAGCGGCGCATGACGTTCTCCACCTTGCCCGCCAGAGACTTGCGCCCGGCCAGCCAGGTCACCGCGTCGTAGAGGGCCACGTACGCCCCGGTGATCGCGGCCGTGCGGGTCCCGCCGTCGGCCTGCAGCACGTCGCAGTCCAGGACGATCGAGTTCTCTCCCAGCGCCTTCAGGTCGATGCACGCGCGCAGGCTGCGCCCGATCAACCGGGAGATCTCCTGGGTCCGGCCGCTCATCTTGCCCTTGACGCTCTCCCGGTCGCCGCGGGTGTTGGTGGCGCGGGGCAGCATCGCGTACTCGGCGGTGACCCAGCCGAGGCCGGAGCCCTTGCGCCAGCGTGGCACGCCCTCGGTGACGCTCGCGGTGCAGAGCACCCGGGTGTTGCCGAATTCGACCAGCACCGATCCCTCGGGGTGGATGCTCCACCGCCGGGTCAAGGTCACGGGCCGGAGTTGGTCGGGCTCTCGCCCGTCGGGTCGCGCCATGCGGCAACCTTATGCTCGGCGGCGCCGGCACACCGAAGCGCCCCTCATCGTGAGCCGGCGGTCCGGACGCTCGGCCGCACCGGTGCCGCCGGGCGCAGCGTCGCGGGCGGCGGGTGCTGGCGGGAGATCGCGGCGCACGACCCGGCCGTCGCGGTCTCAAGGCCGTGCGCGCGCAGGAAGCCGTCGACCGCCTGCGGCCACCCGAAGCGTTCGGCCCGGGCGCGTGCGGCGGCGCGGCGTTGCGGCTCCGGACGCTGCATGATGTCGCGTACGCCGTCGGCAAACGCCTCGGGTGTGCCGCGCACGGCCACGCCCGCGTCGCCGACCACCTCGGGCAGGGCGCTCGCCGCGTTCACCACCACCGGCGTGCCGCAGGCCAGCCCCTCGAGCGCGGCCAGCCCGAACGTCTCCACCGGCCCCGGCGCGACCACGACATCCGCGCTGGCCAGCAGCGCGGCGACTGCGGACCGGTCGGCGATGTGGCCGGCGAACCGGACTGGCAGCCGGGCGGCGCGGTAGGCGAGCGCGGCGCGGCGCGACCCGTCACCGGCCACCACCAGGACTGCCGGGACCTTGCCACCGCGCAGCGCCGCGACGGTGTCGACGGCCAGCTCGGGCCGCTTGTCGGCGGAGAGCCGGCTGGCGTACACGATCAACAGCTCGTCTGGGCGTGCGTAGCGGGCGCGGACCGCGGCGTCGGCGCGGCTCGGCGAGAACTCGTCGAGGTCGACGCCGAGCGGCACCTCGACCAGATTCGGTACGCCCAGACGGCGGAATTCGGCCGCGGCGAACGCGGTGGTGCAGACGATCTGGTCGAACGTTTCGGCGGTGCGCCGGTTGAGCCGGTCGGCGAGCCGGTCGCGGGCCGGCATGCCCCACACGCCCAGCAGCCCTGCCAGGCTCTCGTGCGAGACCATCATCGAGCCGATGCCACGCTGGCGGGCCCAGCTCCCGGTCCAGCGCAGCGTGGCCCGGTCGGAGACCTCCAGCCGGTCCGGTTCGAGCGAGTCGAGCAGCCGGGTGAGCTCGCGGCGGCCGGCCAGGACACGGTAGCCGCCGGTACGCGGCAGCGGCGCGCTGGGCAACGTGATGATCCGTCCCTGCTCGGTCACCTCGTCGGAGCGCTCCCGGCCCGGGATGACGAGGACGGCCTCGTGACCGGCCCGCTGGTAGCCCTCGCCGAGGTTGCGCAGCGCGGTGCGTAACCCCCCGGAACGGGCCGTGACGAAGTTGGCCAGCCGGACGATGCGCATGCGGGGCACTCCAAAATCACGTCGAGATCCGTGGTCCTGCGGCGGTGCTCGGCTCCGTCCCTGAAGTCGTCGGGGCTCAGAGATCGTAGCGGGAACCGGGCCGGACAACGTCGACCGGTCCCGCGTACGCGGCGCACGCGGCTTCCACAGTAGATGCCTCGCTGCCCCACGCGGGCACCAGGTGGGTCAACAGGAGGCGACCCACATCGGCCTTCGTCGCTGCCTCGCCGGCCTCACCGCCGGTGAGGTGCAGGTCGGGCGGGTTGTCCATGCCGTCCAGGTAGCTCGCCTCGCACAGGAACAGGTCGGCGCCCGCGGCGAGTCGCACCAGCGACTCGCACGGCGCGGTGTCCGACGAATACGCGAGCACCCGGCCGCCCTGCTCGACGCGGACCCCGTACGTCTCGATGGGGTGGTTGACGCGGTCCACCGTGACCGTGAACGGCCCGATCGGGAACGTACCCGGCTGCAGTCCGTAGAACGTGAAGACGTCGTCCAATGGCTCGTTGTCCGCGCTGTATGCGGCCGAGATCCGCTCGGCGGCACCCATC
>JBKOWB010000107.1:0-3207 GCA_046724195.1 Actinomycetota bacterium | reverse complement strand
ATCCTGCGGGGACCACCACTCCAAGATCGACTGGCGCGTCGCCGGCTAGGACGAAACTGTCCGCGTCCAGCGGCTCGACAAGGCCGTCGTCGACCAGGCCCGACAAGGCCCGGGCGCGCTGCACGTCGTCGGCCCAGGCGGTGTCGAGCCGCTGCCGGGGGACCGGGCCGGTGGCGAGCCGGAGCACCTCGAGCAGCAGCCCGCGAACCTGCCGGTCGGTGCCCGCATACCGCTGCGGCCGCCGGGTAGGTCCATCGGCGGGCGGCGCGCCGCTCCGGCGCCACGCGCAGGCAGGCTCGAACGGGCAGCCCGCGCAACGCGGTGACCGGGCCGTGCAGACGGTGGCGCCCAACTCCATGAACGCGATGCTGGCCCGTGCCGCGCGTGCCGGCTCGATCGGCAGGAGCTCGGCCATCGCGGTCAGGTCGGCGGTCGTCGTGGTCGGCCCGGCGTCCGGCTCGCCGGCGACCACCCGGGCCACCACACGCCGCACGTTGGTGTCCACCACCGGGTGGCGTTGCCCGTACGCGAACGCCAGCACCGCCCGGGCCGTGTACGTGCCGATGCCCGGTAGCGCCAGCAGCTCGTCCAGATCATCCGGCACGCCGCCGCCGTGCCGCTCCACGATCGTCAACGCGCACTGGTGCAGGCGCATGGCCCGGCGCGGGTAGCCGAGCCGGCCCCACATCCGGATCGCCTCGGACGGGGGATCCTCCGCGAGGGCAGCGGGCACCGGCCAGCGAGCCATCCACGCGTGCCAGGCCGGCTCCACGCGTACGACCGGAGTCTGCTGGAGCATCACCTCGCTGACCAGTACCGCCCAGGCACTGGTGCCGGGCACCCGCCAGGGCAGGTCGCGGGCGTTGTCGTCGTACCAGGCGATGGCGTTGTCGGCGAGCGTCATAACGACGCCTACTGTAGGCCCGTGCACGAGCTTGCCATCACCGTGATCGGTCCGGACCGGACCGGCATCGTCGCCGACGTGGCGGAGGCGCTCTCCGGCGTCGGCGCGAACCTGTCCGACTCGACGATGACCCGGCTCCGGGGGCATTTCGCGATGACCCTGATCTGTACCGGCCCGACCGCCGAGGCCGTCGAGAAGGCGCTGGCGCCGATCAGCGCGGACGGTCGGCTGCTGGCCACGGTACGGGCGGTGCAGCCCGAGACCGACGTGGAGGCCGGCGGCGAGCCGTACCTGGTCAGCGTGCACGGCGCCGACCGGCTGGGCATCGTCGCGGCGGTCACCCGGGTGGTGGCCGCGGCGGGCGGCAACATCACGGACCTGACCACCCGGCTCACTGGTCCGCTGTACGTCCTCGTGGCCGAGGTCGACCTGCCGCCGGGTGCGGCCGACAACCTCGCCGCGCGCCTCGCCGACGTGGCCGGGGAGCTTGGCGTGGACGTGACCCTCCGCCGCGCCGAGTCGGAGATCCTGTGAGCGACCCGCTGGCCGACTGGAAGCCCGATCTTCTGGGCGTCGACGGCCGCGTACTGCCCGTCGTCACGGCACCGGCCCCCGTGCTCAGCGCCGCCGGCGTCGAGGTGAATCCCCTCGATCCGGACACCGTGCAGCTGGCGGCCGACCTGATCGCGACCATGCGGGTCTCGCCCGGCTGCGTCGGCCTCGCCGCGCCGCAGATCGGGGTCGACGCTCAGGTGTTCAGCGTCGACGTCGCCCAGCACCCCAAGACGGTGACCACGCATGGTGCGTTCGTGCTGTGCAACGCGAAGATTGTCGAGGCCAGCCGCTGGCGGCCCGGCCGGGAGGGCTGCATGTCCGTGCCGGATCTCACCGGCGACGTGAAACGCGCCGGCCGCGTCGTGGTCGAGGCTTTCCTTCCCGGTACGGGCGAGCCGGTGCGGCTCACCACGGACGCGTTCGAGGCGCGCGCGTTGCAGCACGAGATCGACCATTGCGCGGGGAAGTTGTTCCTCGACCGGGTGGCCGGCGCCCACGCGATCTACCAGCGCAAGGTGTACCTCTAACGATCCGTGAGCGAGTCGGCGCCGCCTACCCGGCGCGTCGCGCCGTGTCGAGGGTGGCCCCGGCGTACGGTGACGCATCATGCGTACGACGGTTGGTCCGCTTCCTCCCGCCGTGTACTGGCGGCGCCGAGCCGTGGTGCTGGGTGCACTGCTGCTGGCCGTCATCCTGCTGTTCGTGTCCTGCTCAGGCGGTGGCGACAACAAGGCCTCGAACGGCGGCCGGGGCGCGTCGTCGTCGCAATCCACGATCCCGGCGCCGGCCAGCTCGACTCCGGAGGTGGAACCGTCGTTCTCCGATGCGCAGCCGGGCGGTGGCGGCCCGTCGCTGCCCGCCCCTGGCGACCTCACCGCGCAGCCGACGCTGGGTGACGGCACCGCCTCGACCGGCGCGTCGAACGGTCAGAACCCCGACGGCACCAACGCGAACGTCACCGCACCCGCCGGCGCCACCTGCGCCGACCCGGAGATGTCGGTCACGCCGGTGCCGGCGTCGACCACGGTCAAGCGCGGCACCCCGGTGGTGATCCGCTTGAAGATCAAAAACATCTCCACGCGTACGTGCAGCCGCGACGTGGGCGCCGACCCGCAGGAGATCTACATCGGCCAGGGAGCGCGCAAGTACTGGTCGTCGGACACCTGCAGCACCGTCCGGAGCTCCGATGTACGGGTATTCGCGCCCGGCGCCGAGCGCGAATACAGCGTCACCTGGAACGGCCGCGAGTCGAGCAAGTGCCAAGGCGGCGTCGCCGCGGGCCCGGCCCCGAACCCCGGCCAGTACGAGGTCCGCGGTCGTTTGGGCACCAAGGTCAGCGACGCGGTCATCCTGACCATCGTCGCCTGACGATCGTCGCGTGACCGGCGCTCGCCAAGCGGCGAAGCCGACCGGGCGAGGCTGACCGGGCGAGGCCGCTGGATTCAGACGTAGCGTTCGAGAATCGACGCCTCGGCCAGCCGCGAGAGCCCTTCGCGGACGCCGCGCGCGCGGGCGTCGCCCACGCCGTCGACCGCCTGTAGATCCTCGACCGTCGCGCCCAGCAGGCGCTGCAGGCTGCCGAAGTGCACGACCAGCCGATCCACGATCGGCGACGGCAGCCGCGGTACCTTGGCCAGCAGGCGGAAGCCGCGGGGGCTGACCGCGACGTCGAGCGCATCGGCCGCGGCCGAATACCCGATCGCCTTGGCCACCGCGACCAGGTCGATCATCTCGGTGGCGGTGAGCAG
>JBKOWB010000339.1:0-5325 GCA_046724195.1 Actinomycetota bacterium | reverse complement strand
GCCGGGACCGGTGAGCCGCCCGGACAGCCCGGCCAGGGCCGCGGCCGCGCGGTCCAGCCGGTCCCACGCCTGGGCGACCGTGGAGCCGCGCAGGGCGTACCGGTCGCGCTGCCGCCGGACCTCGTGCACGAACGTCCGGCCGGCTGGGAACCGCTCGACCGCGGCCAATAGGCGCCGCCCGGGGAGCGCGGGCTCCGGGGCCGGCGGTGGAGGGATCGCGGCCAGCTCGCGGTAGTCGCGGAGCCGCCACCAGGCCAGCGCGATCGAGGCGCCGGCTCCGGCGGCCCAGGCGGCATCGCCGATCCCCAGACCGGCGTACGGCGTGAGGACGGCCGTGGCCGCCGCCAAGCCGCCGCCGACGACGCTCCAGCGGCGCGCGGAGTTGCGCAACCGGTCGAGCCTGCGGAAGTACTTGGAGCGCTGGTCCACGACCGTCCCCCGATCGATCAGCCTGCCGCGGTGGTGTCCCCGCGCTTCTGGTTCATGCTGGCCCGGATCTCGTCGAGCCGGGCAACGGTCGCCGGGTCGGCCGCCGGGGCGGCGGCACCCTGCTCCACGGCCGGCGCGGGCGCCGCGCTGCCGAGCTTCTCGCCGGCCATGCTGGCCCGGATCTGCTCGAGACGGGACGCGCCCGCCATGTCGAGGCTCGACTTCTGCACCTCGAGCATGCGGCCCTCGACCGAGTTCGAGGCGAGCTCGGCACGGCCCATCGCGTTCGCATACCGCTGCTCGATCTTGTCTCGCACCTCGTCCAGGGACGGGGTGTTGCCCGGCGCCGCGAGCGACGACATCGACTCGAGCGACCTGGCGACCGTCTCCTGCATCTTGGCCTGCTCGAGCTGGCTGAGCAGGCGGGAACGCTCGGCAATACGTTGCTGGAGCACCATCGCGTTGTTCTCGACCGCCTTGCGGGCCTGCCCGGCGGCGGACAAGGCCTGGTCGTGCAACGTCTTCAGGTCTTCCATCGATTGCTCGCCCGAGACCAGCTGGGTGGCGAGCGTCTGGGCGGTCGTCTCGTACTTCTGCGCCTCGGCCTCGTCGCCGCCGGCCCGCGCGCGATCGGCCAGCACGAGCGCCTGGCGGGCCATGCCCTGCAGCTTCTCGACCTCGGACATCTGCCGGGACAGCTTCATTTCGAGCTGGCGCTGGTTGCCGATGACCGCCGCCGCCTGCTGCACCAGCGCCTGGTGCTGCCGCTGAGCGTCCTCGATGGCCTGCTGGATCTGAACCTTCGGGTCGGCGTACTCGTCGATCTTCGCGCCGAAGAGCGCCATCATGTAACGCCAGCCCTTGACGAACGGATTCGCCATGTCGCGGTATCCCCTCAATGTCGCTCAGTCGGACGCCACCGACGCGTCGGACTGCACCTGCACGACGGCGGCGGGATCCATCGTGTCAGTTGTACGCCACCGGCGTCACGTGACCTACGGGGGATCTCAGGGTCGCACCCGGGTCCATCCCCCAGTCTTCGAGGCTACGCCGCCGGAACGCGAACGGGCGACGCCTGTGGCGTCGCCCGTGATCGCGTGATAGGTCAGGCCGCGTAAACGACGTCCCGCGGCCGCTTGCGGGTCGTGCGGAGCGTGGCCTTGAGCGGCGAGTCCTGGCGAACGGAAACGGACACGTTCCCGTCCGTCGCGACCTTGTGCATCGACGGCTCGGCGGTCTTGACCGGCGCGGGACGCCCGGTCTCGACCGGGATGAGCACGCCCTCCATGTCCTCGGCCAGCGCCAGCGTGTCGCTGACTTCGCCGAGCACCTCGGAAAGGCGGGCCCCCAGGGCGTCGCAGATCGCGGCGAGCAGCTCGCTCGACGCTTCCTTCTGGCCACGTTCGATCTCGGAGAGGTAGCCCAGGCTGACGTTGGCGGCGGTAGACACCTCACGCAGCGTGCGGTGCTGTCCCTGCCGGCGCGCCCGAAGTGCGTCACCGATAACCCGGCGTAGCAGGACCATGGCACCTCCTCCTGCGGCGGGGCCGCCGGCATCCGCCGGAGGCTTCCCGCAACGGTACCCGCTGCGGGCCACGCCGACATCCCGCCCCGCCGAAACGCGGGCCCTCCCCGCGACGGGATCTCATCACAACGAACATGGTCATGCATGCATTCCTGCGGGCGCGCTACGCAGCTCGTCGACGAGAAGGTCCAGCACGGCGGTCACGGTCCCGGCGCGGATGTCGGCCCGGGAGCCGGTCAGGCTCAGCTCGCGTACGGTCGCGCCGCGCGGGCCGGCCACCGCGACGAACACCAGGCCCACCGGCTTTCCGCCCTGCGGATCAGGACCAGCGACACCCGTGGTGGCCACGCCCCAATCGGCGCCGCAACGCTCCCGCGCACCGGCCGCGAGCGCGAGCGCCACGTCCGCATCGACCGGCCCGCGTTCCGCCAGGATCTCTTCCGGTACGCCGGCCAGCGTGTGCTTGAGATCTGTGGCGTACGCCACCAGGCCGCCACGGAA
Organism: Actinomycetota bacterium; assembly: GCA_046724195.1. GTDB lineage: Bacteria > Actinomycetota > Actinomycetes > Mycobacteriales > Micromonosporaceae > Actinoplanes. The sequence goes on along the minus strand of JBKOWB010000339.1, from coordinate 2,870 downwards.
CACCGCGCTGGCCCCGGGGATCTCCACGATCGTGGCGGCGACGAGTCCACCGGTCAGCGACTCCGCGGCCGCAACCGTCTCGCCCCGCTCATCCAGCCGGCGCACCACCGCCGCCGCCGCGCTGTTCCCCATCCGTCTATCCCGCGTGGGTGCGGCGTAGGCGGAGAGCCTGGAGGACGTAGTCGACGCCGGTGATGAGCGTCACGGCCACGGCCACGCCCATCAGCCACGGACCGACCCTGTCGTACGGGCTGGGGACCGGCCACAGGTACCAGGCGATCGCCGCGATCTGCAGCGCCGTCTTGACCTTTCCGCCGCGGCTGGCCGGGATGATGCCGTACCTGATGACCCAGAACCGCAACGCGGTGACGCCCCACTCGCGCACCAGGATCACCACGGTCACCCACCAGGGCAGCCGGTCGTACGCGGACAGCAGCACCAGCGCCGTCCCGGTCAGCGCCTTGTCCGCGATCGGGTCGGCCACCTTGCCGAACGACGTGACCAGATGGAAGCGGCGGGCGATCCAGCCGTCCACGAAGTCCGTCGCCGACGCGACGCAGAAGGTGAGGCAGGATGCGATCCGCCAGCCGGTAGAGCTCATGTCCGAGATCACGACCGTGGCCAGGAACACCGGTACGAGCACGATCCGGATCGCGGTCAGGACGTTCGCCGGGTTGTAGAGCGACACCACCCGGGGCGCGGTGACCGGAACCGGCTCGTCGGTCACGGCGATGACACCGGCGCCGCGGAGATCATGTCCAGTGGAACCGCGATGAGGTCGACGCCCTCGGTGGCCGTGACCCGGGCCCGTACGAGGTCGCCCGGGCGCAGGGCGGCCAGATCCACCCCCGAGCCGCCCGCGACCAGCGTGGTTGAGCCGTCGACCTCGGGCGCCTGGTGCTCGGCTCGGCCCTCGATCTCGCCCTCGACCGTGTCGACAAGCACCTCGACCGTGGAGCCGAGCCGGTCCTCGGCGCGCTGGGCACACAGTTCGTCCGCGAGCGCGCTGATCCGCCCGTACCGTCGCTTGATCGTGTCCTCGCGGACCTTGCCGGGCATGCCGGCGGCCTCGGTGCCGTCCTCGTCGCTGTAGTCGAAGACGCCGATCGCGTCGAGCCCGGCCTCCGTGAGGAAGCGCACCAGCTCCTCGACGTCCCGGCGGGTCTCGCCCGGAAAGCCCACGATGAAGTTGCTCCGCGCCCCGGCCGACGGCGCGAGTGCCCGGGCCGACTCGAGCAGCTCCAGGAAGCGGGACGTCGAGCCGAACCGGCGCATCCGGCGCAGCACCGGCTCGCTGGAGTGCTGGAAGGACAGGTCGTAGTACGCGGCCACCCCGGGGGTGGTGGCGATCACCTCGATCAGCCCGGGCCGGGTCTCGGCGGGCTGCAGGTAGCTGGCCCGGACCCGGACGATACCGTCCACCGCGGCGAGCTGCGGCAGCAGCTTCTCCAGGGCGCGGGGATCGCCGAGATCCTTGCCGTACGAGGTGCTGTTCTCGCTCACCAGCACCAGCTCACGGACGCCGGTCGCGGCCAGCCACTCGGCCTCGGCCAGCAACTCCTGCGGGTCGCGGGAGACGAACGCGCCGCGGAATGCCGGGATCGCGCAGAACGCGCACCGCCGATCGCAGCCGCTGGCGAGCTTGAGGCTGGCGACCGGGCCGCTGTCCAACCGCCGGCGCAGCACCTGCCGCAGGTGAGCCGGGGTGTGCTCGTCCACAGTGGCGTGGCCGGGCACGACCACCTTGGCGCCCTGCCGGCGCACTGGTGTTAGCGGCAGCAGCTGTCGGCGATCGCGCGGGGTGTGCGCGCCGAACGTCTCGCCGGCCAGCACGCCGTCGAGCCGGGCGGCGATGTCGGGGTAGTCGTCGAAACCGAGCACGGCCTGCGCCTCGGGCAGGCTCGCGGCGAGCTCCTTGCCGTACCGTTCGGCCATGCACCCGGCGGCGACGACCTTGGCCCCGGTGTCCGCCGCTGCCAGCAGCGTCCCGATCGAGTCCTGCTTGGCCTTCTCGACGAAGCCACAGGTGTTGACGAGCACCACGTCCGCCCCGTCGGCATCCGTGCTGACCTGCCACCCGCCGGCGTCCAGGCGCGCGGCGAGCTCCTCGGAATCGACCTCGTTACGGGCACATCCGAGGGTGAGAAGCGCAACGCGGCGCGACGCAGGGGTTACCGACACCCTGTAGAGGTTACCGGCCGGCGCTCAGTCGCCGTCGACGCGGAGCTGGGCGAGTGTCTCTTCCAGCTCGTCCGGCTTGACCAGGACGTCGCGCGCCTTGGACCCCTCGGAGGGGCCGACGATGCCGCGGGTCTCCATCAGGTCCATGAGACGACCGGCCTTGGCGAAGCCGACCCGGAGCTTGCGCTGCAGCATCGAGGTCGAGCCGAACTGGGAGCTGACTACCAGCTCGATCGCCTGGAGCAGGAGTTCGAGGTCCTCGCCGACCTCCTCGTCGATCTGCTTCTTCTTGTCCGCCACGGGGGTGAGTACGTCTGGCCGGAACTCCGGCTCACGTTGGTCCTTGCAGAACTTGACGACCGCGTGGATCTCCTTCTCATCCACCCACGCGCCCTGGATGCGGACCGGCTTGGAGGCGCCCATCGGCAGGAACAGGCCGTCGCCGCGGCCCAGCAGCTTCTCGGCGCCGGCCTGGTCCAGGATGACCCGGGAGTCGGCCAGCGAGCTGGTCGCGAACGCGAGGCGGGACGGGACGTTGGCCTTGATCAGGCCGGTGACCACGTCGACGGACGGGCGTTGGGTGGCCAGCACGAGGTGGATGCCGGCAGCGCGGGCCAGCTGGGTGATCCGGACCACGGAGTCCTCGACGTCGCGCGGCGCGACCATCATGAGGTCGGCCAGCTCGTCGA
>JBKOWB010000247.1:0-6334 GCA_046724195.1 Actinomycetota bacterium | reverse complement strand
GAACTACGTCCAGGTGTTCGAGAAGACCCCGATGCCGCGCTACCTGCTCAACACGGTGGTGTACGCGGGGCTCGCGACCGCGTTCATGCTGCTGTCCAGCGTGCCGGCGGCGTACGCGCTGGCGAAGCTGCGCTGGCGCGGGCGCAACGTGGTGTTCCTCGTCATCATCTGCATGATGCTGCTGCCGCCGCAGATCACCACCGTCCCGCTCTACCTGATGTGGGCGCGCTACGGCCTCACCGGCACGATCTGGCCGCTGATCATCCCGATGCTGTTCGGCGACGCGTTCTCGATCTTCCTGCTCCGGCAGTTCCTGCTGACGATCCCGAACGATTACCTGGATGCGGCGCGGGTCGACGGCTGCGGCGAGTGGCGCACGCTGCTCCGGGTCGTGCTGCCGATGGCGCGGCCGGGCATCGCGGCCGCGGCCCTGTTCCAGTTCTTCTACGCCTGGAACGACTACTACGGGCCACTGCTCTACACCGGCGAAAACGAGAACTCCTGGACGCTGTCGCTGGGATTGGCGTCGTTCCACAGTGCCCACCACGTCGACTGGAACCTGGTCACCGCGGCCACCGTACTGGCCATGGCGCCGATCATCATCGTGTTCTTCTTCGCCCAGCGCGCGTTCGTGCAGGGCGTCACGCTCACGGGGGTCAAAGGGTGAAGATCGCGGTGGTCGGCGGCGGTTCGACGTACACGCCGGAGCTGGTGGACGGGTTCGCGCGGCTGGGATCGATGGTCACGGAACTGGTCCTCATCGATCCCGCCGCGGACCGGCTCGCGGTGGTCGGCGCGTTTTCCCAGCGGATCTTCCGGCGTTACGGGCACCCGGGCTCGGTCACCTGGACCACCGATCTCGACGCCGGCGTGACCGGCGCCGACGTGGCGGTCATCCAGCTGCGAGTCGGCGGGCAGACGGCGCGGATCAGCGACGAGACGTTCCCGCTCGCCTGCGGCCGCGTCGGCCAGGGGACCACGGGCGCGGGCGGCCTGGCCAAGGCCCTGCGCACGGTCCCGGTGGTGCTCGATGTCGCGGACCGCATCCGCGCGCGGGCTCGCGAAGGGGCGTGGATCGTCGACTTCACGAACCCGGTCGGCATCGTCACGCGCGCGCTGCTCGACGCCGGCCACAAGGCGGTCGGGCTGTGCAACGTGGCGATCGGCTTCCAGCGCTGGTTCGCTGGGCTGCTCGGCGTCGACCCGCCCACGGTTGTCCTTGACCACGCCGGCCTCAACCACCTCACCTGGGAACGCGCGGCCTACGTGGACGGCGTCGACCGCCTCCCCGAGCTCCTCGCCCGGCACCTGCCCGAGCTGGCCGGAGCGGTCGAGATCCCGGCTGAGGTGCTGACCACGCTCGGCTGCGTCCCCTCGTACTACCTGAACTACTTCTATAACCACGACAAGGTCGTGCGCGAAGAGCGCGACGCGCCGACCCGCGGTCAGCGCGTCGCCGAGATCGAAGCGACACTGTTGGACATGTATCGAGATCCTTCTCTCGACGAGAAGCCCGCGCTGCTCGGCGAGCGCGGCGGCGCCTACTACTCCGAGGCCGCGGTCGGCCTGATCGCGGCGCTGCGCGGCCTCGACCCCGAGGGCGTCCACTCGGTGAACGTCCGCAACGACGGCGCCCTGCCGTTCCTGCCGGACCAGGCCGTCGTCGAGGTCTCGGCCCGGGCCGGCAAGGGCGGCCCCGCACCGCTGCCGGTCATGCCGTTCGCGCCCGACCAGGCCGGCCTCATCACCGCGGTCTGGGGGTACGAGGAACTGGCGCTGGACGCCGCGCTGCGGGGTGGCCGCCAACGGGTCTACCGCGCGCTGCTCGCCCACCCGCTGATCGGGCAACACGAGTACGCCGACGCGCTCGCCGACGAGCTCATCGCGGCCGGCAGCCAGTACCTGGCCTGGGCTCGATGAGAGCGCTCTTTCTGGCGATCGACGGCGGCAATTCCAAAACCGACGTCGTCCTGGGTACGGCCGAGGGCGAGGTCCTGGGCTTCGTCCGGGGCCCCACGTCGTCGCCGCACGTCGTCGGCCTGCCCGGCGCCCTCACCGTCCTCGAATCCCTGATCGGCGAGGTCAAGACGGTCTCGAAGGTGGCCGTCGACTCGGCCATCGACCTGGTCGCCGTCTACCTGGCTGGCGCCGACCTGCCGATCGAGGTCAGGCAACTACAGGAGGCCGTCGCCGCGCGGAACTGGGCCGAGACGTCCATCGTGGACAACGACTGCTTCGCGCTGATGCGGGCCGGCACCGCCATGCCCGATGCGATCGCCGTGGTCTGCGGCGCTGGCAACAACTGCGTAGGCCGTACCGCCGACGGCCGGACCGCACGGTTTCCCGCCCTGGGTCCCATCTCCGGCGACTGGGGCGGCGGCCACGACCTGGCCGAGCACGCGCTGCGCTACGCCGCCCGCGGCGAGGACGGCCGGGGCGCACCGACCGCGCTGACCGCCGCGGTGGCCCGACACTTCAATCGACCGACCGTCGAGAGCGTCAGCGTCGCGCTGCACCTCGGTGAGCTGCCGATGTCTGCCATCCACGAACTCTCTCCAGTCCTGTTCGAGGTGGCAGCCACGGGCGATCCGGTCGCTTCGTCCCTGGTAAACCGCCAGGTCGACGAGATCCTGGGCCAGCACCGTGTGGCGGCCGATCGCCTGCGACTGCGCCGGTCACCACACGCCCTTGTCCTGGGTGGGGGGGTGCTGCGCGCCCGCCATCCCCAACTGCACGACCAGGTGGTGGCAGGCGCGCGCGCCCAGGCACCGTACGTGCAGATCAGCGTCGTGACCTCCGCCCCGGTGGTGGGCGCCGCCTTGCTGGCGCTGGATGCGCTGGGCATCTCGGCGCGGTACGAGAGTGCCCTGCGCGCCGCGATGAACCGCACCCCGACCCCGGCCGCGTCGGTAACCGCACCCCTGTCACCCGCCGCGTCCTGGACCAGGACGGCGAACGCGTCCCGACCCTCCGCCCGCGAAAAACACCGGGCCGACGCCGCTCGCCTCGATGCTCCCCACATCGGCGCTCCGCGCGGCGATACTCCCCACTTCGACGGCCCTCGCATCGACGGCAGTCCATTCGCCGACGAGCCGTCCCCCTCGCCGCCGGTTGTGCGCAGGAACGGCCACCCTCTGGACGGCCGCCCGGCCCTCGACTAGGAGCGAGGCGGTCGCGTACGTGGCGTCCGACCGGCGTTGCGTGTTCTCTTGTCGCCGCTGCGGGGGCTATGGAAGAACACGCAAGAGGGCGAGGCAGCCCGACGCGCGCTGACTGTGCTACCGGCGGCGGGTGAGCACCAAGGCATCGGCCGTGGCCGACACCGCTATTGCGGCGATCAAGGGGATCGGGCCGCCGATCACGGCGTAGATCAGGATCAGCAGCTGGGCGGCGGAGGTCGCGTAGATGGCTGTTGCCAGTCGGCGGTCCTGGGTACGCAGCCGGGACAGGGCGCTGGACATCGGCTCGGTGAGGCGGCGGGACAGCCAGATCGGGACCGCGACGATCAGGATGGCGCCGATCACGCCGGCCCAGACTCGGGACGCGCCCGCGCTGGCGGTGGTCATCAGCGCGGTCAGAGCGGTCGCGATGAGGGTGCCTGTCGCGCCGTACAGGACGGCCTGGCGGACAGCGTCGGCCGATTCCTCGGACGGGTCGAGCACCGGCTTGGACGGGCGGCTCACGGTCGGCGGTTCGAACCAACCCCGCGGTGGTGTGCCTTGCGACGTGTCCGGGAACGGATCGAGGTCCGGTGCGTCACCCAGTGCGGAGGTGTCCGCCGCGTCGGGGCTCTGATACGGGCGCGGGAATGGCGAAGGGTACGGCGTCTCGCGAGCCACACCATCGGGCGGAGTGGCCGCCGAACTGCCCGACGAGCTCGGAGCGGAGCCGGCGGGTGGCGAACTCCCCGACGCGCCCGGAGCCGGGGCGGCGGGCGGCGGGTCGAACGTGGCGTCGCGGGCGAGGTTCTCGAGGGCTCGGGCCCAGCGCCGGCGTTCCAGCCGGATTATCCCCACGTCGCGCTGTGCCTCGCCGATGTCGGCGTCCAGATCGAGAGCCTCGCCGTAGGCCCGCTGCGCCAAGTCGAACAGCCGCAGCCGGGCGGCAACCACGGCCAGCACCAGGTGGGCCTCGGCCTCGTTCGGTGCGACGCGGACGGCGTTCCAGGCGGCGTTGAGCGCTCCCTGGCCGTTGCGTGCCTCGCTGAGCAGGGCCGCGCCGGTGCGCTGTGCGTACGGATCGTCGGGCCAGCGACGGATCAGCTCTGCGGCGGCCTGCGCGGCATCGGCATACCGGCTGCTGTCGGCCAGCGCCATGGCCCGTACCACGAGGGGGTTGATGGTGCCGGGTGCGGCCGCGACGGCCCGATCGGCCGCGACCAGTGCCTCGGCCGGCTGGTCCGCCGCCAGGTGGACGCGAGCGAGCGTGGCCAGCAAGGCCGCGTCGGCCGGTGCGGCCTCAAGGCCTGCGGCGATCTCGTCCGCCGCGTCGTCGTAGCGACCTAGATCGGCGAAGAGCAGGGCCCGCTGGCGGAACTCCTCCGGGGTCGTCTCCGGCTCGGAGGATGGCGGGGGCGGAGTGGCGGACACGCTTCGAGCGTAGGCGACCGATCGGGCGATCATCGTGATCGGGGTGCGGGCGATCATGCCAAACCGCGCAGCCCGACCGCCGCGAAAGCCTGACCGCCGCAGGAACGGGCGCTGCGATTACGCCTCGTCGGCAGCCGCCTCGGCCGGGTCCTGCGATGTCGGCCCGGACACGAGCGCGATCGCGATCGCGGCCAGACCCTCGCCGCGGCCGGTCAAGCCGAGACCATCGGTGGTCGTGCCGGAGATCGTCACGGGGGCGCCGACCGCCTCCGAGAGCACGCGCTGCGCCTCCTCGCGGCGGGTACCGATCCGCGGTCGCACGCCGATGACCTGGATCGACACATTGATCACCGTGACGTTGCTGTGCCGGAGCCGCTTGGCGGTCTCGGCCAGCAGCGCCACGCCGGGCGCGCCGGCCCACTCCGGTCGGTCCGTGCCGAAATTGCTGCCCAGGTCGCCGAGGCCGGCCGCGCTGAACATCGCGTCGCAGGCCGCGTGCGCGGCCACGTCGCCGTCGGAATGCCCGGCGAGGCCCGGTTCACCATCCCAGAACAGGCCGGCGACCCAGCATGCCTGGCCGGGTTCGAACGCGTGCACATCGGTACCGATGCCCACCCGCGGATTGAGCACCGTCATGACCGAGCGCACCGAGCGAAGCGAGGGCCACGAGGGCATGACAAGGACAGCACGGCCGTCAGGGTACGCGGAGCAGCGCCTCGGCGAGGATGAGGTCGAGCGGCCGGGTGATCTTCAATGCTCGCTCCGACCCGGGCACGCAGGTCACCTCCACGCCGGCCCGTTCAACCAGGCCGGCGTCGTCGGTCGTGGTGGAGGTCGGATCGGACGCCGTGGCGTGGGCGGCCGCGAGCACCTTGTGCCGGAAACCCTGCGGGGTCTGCACGCTCCGCAGCGCGGATCGATCTACCGTGCCGAGCACGATCCCGTCCGGTCCGACCTGCTTGACGGTGTCCACGACGGGTAGGACCGGGATCACCGCCGGGCTGCCGCCGCGAACGGCGGCCGCGACCGATTCGACCAGTTCGGGCGGTGTCAGCGCGCGCGCCGCGTCGTGCACCAGCACGATCTCGATCTCATCCGGTACGGCGGCCAGCGCGGTCGCCACGGACTCCTGTCGTTCGGCGCCACCGGCCACGACCGTCACCGGTGCGATCGGGACCAGCAGAGCCCGTACCACGTCGATCTCGGCGGACGGCGCGGCGACGACGATCATCCGGACCGAGGGAGCCGCCGCGACCCTGCGGACGGCGTGCACGAGCAGGGGTTCCCCATCCAGCAGGCGGAGTGCCTTTGGTCCGCCCGGACCGAGCCGTACGCCCGCACCCGCTGCCGGAACGAGGACCGCGACGTCACCGCGCGGGTTGAGGTGCGCGGTCACGTCGCGGTCCTGTTCAGGTGATGCAGGATGGGTGGGTACGTCAGGCCTCGGTCAAGACCTTGTCGAGGAGCACTTCGGCCTCGTCCTTCGTGCTCTTCTCGGCGAGAGCAACTTCGCCGACAAGGATGTCGCGGGCCTTGGCGAGCATGCGCTTCTCCCCAGCCGAGAGACCACGCTCACGCTCACGACGCCAGAGGTCACGAACGACCTCGGCAACCTTCAGCGGGTTACCCGAGGCGAGCTTCTCGAGATTGGCCTTGTATCGCCGCGACCAGTTGGTCGGCTCCTCGGTGTGCGGTGCGCGGAGGACGTCGAAGACCTTGCCCAGGCCTTCCTCGCCGACCACTTC
>JBKOWB010000449.1:0-7094 GCA_046724195.1 Actinomycetota bacterium | reverse complement strand
GCTGAAGGGCTTCAAGAACCGGAACAAGGTCGTGTTCCAGGTAGTCAACCTGGACCGGCTGGCCGAACTGTTCCCGAACGGCGGCGAGGTCGGCCCGCTGGAGCTCGCCGCGTCCGGCGCGGTCCGGCGCGGCCAACCCGTCAAGATCCTTGGCTCCGGCGAGCTGGGCGGTGTGTCGCTGACGATCTCGGCGCACGCGTTCAGCGAGTCGGCCAAGGAGAAGATCGTGGCCGCCGGTGGCACGGCCACCGAGCTCTGATTTGTGGGGGTGCTCGCCCGGGCGCCGAGAGGTGCCCGGGCAGCATCCCCTTTGCGCCGTCCGACCTGCGGCTTTGCGGGTCGGCGGCGATGGTTTCGACGGTCGTCCAGCAGCCCTGGATCCCGGGGCGGTTCACAACCGGCGACCGTGCCTGACCGTAGGCTTTTTAGACTGTTAGAGTCCGTTCCCAGCTAGGGATATCGGTCGTCCGGACCGATGCCCACCCCGTCCGCCGGATCAGGCGGTTACCTCGCGCAGGAGGAAGAAGTTGCTCTCCGCCTTTGCCAGTGCGTTCCGGACGCCTGACCTGCGCAAGAAACTGCTGTTCACAGTAGCGATCATCGCGGTCTACCGACTCGGCGCAACGTTGCCCAGCCCGGGCGTGTCCTACACCAACGTCAAGAACTGTCTTGATGTGGTGAACCAGTCCGGCGCCGGCGGCGGCGTGCTGAACCTGCTCAACCTGTTCTCCGGCGGTGCACTGCTGTCGCTGTCGGTCTTCGCGCTCGGCATCATGCCGTACATCACGTCATCGATCATCCTGCAGCTGCTGACCGTCGTGATCCCCCGACTGGAGCAACTGCGCAAGGAGGGCCAGTCCGGCCAGGCGAAGATCACGCAGTACACCCGGTACCTCACGCTCGGCCTGGCGGTCCTGCAGTCCTCGGCGTTCATCGCGCTGGCCAAGTCGGGACAGCTGTTCGCCGGCGCCTGCCCGCCGGACCAGCCGCAGTTCCAGGTCATCCCGGAGAACACCGGCATCCCGATGTGGCTGACCCTGACGATGATGGTCATCACGATGACCGCCGGCACGGGCGTGGTCATGTGGCTGGGCGAGCTGATCACTGACCGCGGCGTCGGTAACGGCATGTCCGTGCTGATCTTCACCTCGATCGCGGCGCGCCTCCCGGGCGAGGGTTGGACGATCAAGCAGCAGAGCGGCGTCGGTAAGTTCCTCCTGGTCATCGCGCTGGTCCTGGTCATCATCTGTGCGGTGGTCTTCATCGAGCAGGCGCAGCGGCGCATTCCCGTGCAGTACGCGAAGCGAATGATCGGCCGGCGTATGTACGGCGGCACCTCGACGTACATCCCGCTCAAGGTCAACCAGGCGGGCGTCGTCCCGGTCATCTTCGGATCGTCCTTGCTCTACCTGCCGCAGCTGTATCTGCAGTTCTTCGATCGCAACAATCTCAAGCCCTATCAGGTCTGGATCCAGAACAATCTGGCCAACCCGAAGAGCATGATGTACATCGGCTTGTACTTCCTGCTGATCATCTTCTTCACGTACTTCTACGTGTCGATCACGTTCAACCCGACCGAAGTCTCGGACAACATGCGGAAGTACGGCGGATTCGTACCGGGTATCCGGCCCGGTAAGCCGACCGCCGACTACCTGGACTTCATCCTCAGCCGGATCACCCTGCCGGGCGCGCTCTACCTCGGCTTGATCTCGGTGCTGCCGAACTTCTTCTTCATCTGGCTGAATGCGTCGCAGTATCAGAACTTCCCGTTCGGCGGGACCGCGGTGCTGATCATGGTGGGTGTGGGCCTGGAGACGGTCAAGCAGATCGAGAGCCAGCTGATGCAGCGCAACTACGAAGGGTTCCTGAGGTAGTGGCGGCGCGGAGCCGGGGGGCTCACGCGCGAGCGGTTGGCATGCCTTCTCATCGAAGCGAGGCGATGTAGGTGCGGCTGGTACTGGTGGGCCCTCCGGGGGCCGGCAAGGGGACCCAGGCTGAGTTCATCGCTGCTCATATCGCCGTACCGAAGATCTCGACAGGTGACATCTTCCGCGCCAACGTCTCACAAGGCACGCCGCTGGGCGTCGAGGCGAAACGCTACATGGACGCGGGTCAGCTCGTACCCGACGAGGTGACCATCAACATGGTCCGTGACCGGCTCGCCGAGCCGGACGCGGGCGACGGCTTCCTGCTGGACGGTTTCCCGAGGACCGTCCCGCAGGCGGCCGCGCTCGACAAATTGCTGGCCGACCTCGGTACGGCGCTCGATCTGGTGATGGAGCTCGTGGTCGACGACGACGAGGTCATCCGCCGGTTGTCCGGGCGCCGTACGTGCCGGGGCTGCGGCAAGATCTGGCACGTCGAGTTCGACCCGACCAGCAAGGAGAACATCTGCGACAGGTGCGGCTCCGAACTGTTCCAGCGCGACGACGACAAGGCGGAGACGATCGCCACGCGTCTCGTCGAGTACGCCGACAAGACCGCACCCCTGGTCGACTACTACGGGACCCAGGGCAAGCTGGTGGGCATCGACGCGACCGGCCCGGTCGAGGACGTCACGGTCCGCGCGATCGATGCCTTGCGGTCGTACGGGGGCTGACATGCGCCGCCCCCAGCTGGACATCCAGCTGAAGACTCCGGAACAGATCGAGCTGATGCGCGGCGCAGGGCTCGTGGTCGCCGCCGCGCTCGCCGCGATGCGGGATGCGGTCGCTCCGGGCGTGTCCACCGCGGACCTGGACGCCATCGCCGAGACGGTGATCCGGGACGCCGGCGCGATTCCCTCCTTCAAGGGCTACCACGGCTTCCCCGCGTCGATCTGCGCCTCGGTCAACGAGCAGGTCGTGCACGGCATCCCGTCGGCGCGGCAGATCCTCGAAGAAGGCGATCTGCTGTCGCTGGACTGCGGTGCGATCCTGCACGGCTGGCACGGCGACTCCGCCATCACGGTCGGGGTCGGCGCGACCGACCCGGCCCTGCTGAGGATGGCCGAGGTCGCGGAGGACGGCATGTGGGCCGGCATTGCCGCCGCGGCGCGCGGTGCCGCCAACGGTCGGGGCCGGCTCACCGACATTTCGTTCAACGTGGAGAAGACGGTCCGCAAAGCCGGCCGGTACGGCATCGTCGACGGGTACGGCGGCCATGGCATCGGTACGGAGATGCATCAGGATCCGCACGTCCTCAACCACGGCAAGCCCGGCAAGGGCCCGCGCCTGGTCACCGGCATGGCGCTGGCCATCGAGCCGATGATCACCATGGGGTCGCCGCGCACCGTCGAGCTCGACGACGGCTGGACGGTGGTGACCCGCGACGGCTCCGTCGCGGCGCATGTCGAGCACACGATGGCGATCCTGGACGACGGCGTCTGGGTCACCACGGCACCCGACGGCGGCCGGGGACGCCTCGGCGAGCTGGTGACCGCCCGCCAACCCGGCGCCGACGTGATCAACTAGCCGAAACGGGGTTCGCCGCGCATCGGTGGGCCTGGCATGCTTTATGCATGGGTCGTGACGAGATGCGGGCCGGCGACCAGGACCGCCAGGCCGTCGCCGACAGGTTGAAAGTGGCGCTCGACGAGGGCCGCCTGGATCTGCACGAGTACGACGAGCGGCTGCAGAAGACATACGCCGCGAAGACATTCGGCGACCTCAACGGGCTGCTGGACGACCTGCCCGGCACCGCGCCGCCGCAGCAGTCCCGGGTGGCGCCCTACCAGGCGCCCTCGCCGGCGGCGGCTCAGCCGGAACACCAGCACAGCCCATCGTCGTGGGTGCACCCCTACGGCGCCGTCGTCCTGGTCTGCATCGCGATCTGGGCGATCACCAGCTTCAGCTCGGGTCACCTGAACTACTTCTGGCCCGTCTGGCTGCTGATCCCGCTGATCTTCGGCATCTTCGGCCAGCTGGCGAGCCGAGGCTCCCGAGGCGGACACCCGGACCGCCAGGCCCGTCGCGCCGCCCGGCGAGACCGCCGCTACCGGTGACCCGGACGGACGCTGGAGTGGGGCTGGCATGCTGGACAACATGGGGCGAGACGACGAGATGCGAGCGGCGGACGCCGACCGCCAGGCCGTCGCGGAGCGGCTGACGGGCGCGCTCGAAGAGGGCCGGCTCGACCTGCACGAGTACGACGAGCGCCTGCAGCGGGCGTACGCGGCGAAGACCTACGGCGAGCTCAAGGGCCTGCTGTCCGACCTGCCGGCAGCGGTGCAGCGGCAACAGCCGGCCCAGTTCGCGGAAGTGCCGACCACGGGCGTCACCCGGCGCTGGCTGGCCGAGACTTGGGAAGGCTACGTCCGCACGGTCGGCGTCGTTATCGCGATCTGGGCCGTGACGTGCATCATGTCCGGGGAGTTGATCTACTTCTGGCCTGGCTGGGTGGCCGGACCGTGGGGTGTGTACCTGATCTACCGGACGATCAGCGGTCTGGCGACCGGGGAACCGCGGGAGTGGGCGGCCGACGAGGAGCGGAAGAACGCCAAGAAGCTGGCGAAGCAGGAACGGAAGGCCCTTGAGGCCGAGGCGATCGCGCGCGGCGATGCGCCGCCCCCGAAGCCGGCCAAGAAGACAGCGAGCTGAAACAGGCGGTTTGTCCGGTTCCTGGACCCGCGACACACCCGACTCCGGGGTACGGTGACCTCGGTTTGGTGTCGATGCATAGGCGCGCGTACACTGGCTAGCTGGCGCGCAGCGTCCACTCCCGCATGTCCTCAGCGCTTCGAGGCGGCGGGAGCCGCGGCTGGTCCGGGTGCCTCTATCACCCGGGTAAGACGTTGTGAGCCTGCCCCAGAACCCGATGTCAGGTAGCGGAGGACATGCCAAAGAAAGACGGAGCCATCGAAATCGAGGGCCGAGTGATCGAACCTCTACCGAACGCCATGTTCCGTGTGGAGCTTGCGAATGGTCACAAGGTATTGGCTCACATCAGCGGCAAGATGCGGCAGCACTACATCCGCATCCTTCCCGAGGACAGGGTCGTCGTCGAGCTTTCGCCGTACGACCTCACCCGCGGGCGCATCGTCTACCGGTACAAGTAAGGGCTCGCGGGGACTACGTCCCGACTGACTAAGAGTTAAGGCACACCGTGAAGGTCAAGCCGAGCGTCAAGCGGATCTGCAACAAGTGCCGGGTCATCCGCCGGCACGGCCGGGTCATGGTCATCTGTGACGACCCGCGCCACAAGCAGCGCCAGGGCTAAGTCCGGCGCCGCTGGATCCGTACCACAGAACAAGCTCGTCCCAGCCGCGGTCTCAGGTAACGATGACACGCGGCCGCACCCCCGGTCGGAGGCCGGGGCCCGCCCGGGCAGGCGGGGTGGGGCGGGCACAGACCTCCGTGAGATATCGAGGAGTAGAGCCCGCATATGGCACGTCTCGTCGGCGTCGATCTTCCCCGCGACAAGCGGATGGAGATCGCGCTCACCTACATCTTCGGGATCGGTCGTACGCGCTCCATCGAAGCGCTGACCGCGACCGCCATCGACTTGAACAAGCGCGCCAAGGACCTCACGGACGAGGAGCTGGTCCAGCTCCGCGACTACATCGAGGCCAACTACAAGGTTGAGGGTGACCTGCGCCGCGAGGTCGCCGCGGATATCCGCCGCAAGGTGGAGATCGGCTCCTACGCCGGCATCCGACACCGCCGGGGTCTACCCGTGCGCGGTCAGCGGACCCGGACCAACGCTCGTACCCGCAAGGGTCCGAAGCGCACCGTCGCCGGTAAGAAGAAGCCGGGCCGTAAGTAGATCCCATCGGACTCGCCACCACTCCAAGCACTCAGGAGCGCACTGACTTATGCCACCGAAGGCACGCGCTGGGGCCCCCGTCAAGAAGGTCCGGCGCAAGGAACGCAAGAACGTCGCCCACGGGCAGGCGCATATCAAGAGCACCTTCAACAACACCATCGTGTCGATCACCGACCCGACCGGTGCGGTCATTTCCTGGGCGTCCTCGGGCCAGGTGGGCTTCAAGGGCTCCCGCAAGTCGACTCCGTTCGCCGCGCAGCTGGCCGCCGAGGCCGCGGCGCGCCGGGCCATGGAACATGGCATGCGCAAGGTCGACGTGTTCGTCAAGGGCCCCGGTTCTGGCCGGGAGACCGCCATCCGTTCGCTGCAGGCCGCGGGCCTCGAGGTCGGCCAGATCGCCGACGTCACGCCGCAGCCGCACAACGGTTGCCGTCCGCCGAAGCGCCGCCGGGTCTGAGGAGTAGAGAGAAATGGCTCGTTACACAGGTGCTGACTGCCGGCGTTGCCGCCGGGAAAAGATGAAGCTGTTCCTCAAGGGCAGCAAGTGCGATGGTCCGAAGTGCCCGTTCGAGTCCCGGCCGTTCCCGCCCGGGCAGCACGGCCGTGGCCGGACCAAGGAGACCGAGTACCTCCTGCAGCTGCGCGAGAAGCAGAAGGCGCGTCGCGTCTACGGCATTCTCGAGAAGCAGTTCCGCGGGTACTACGAGGAGGCCGTGTCCAAGCCGGGCAAGACCGGCGAGGTGCTGCTGCAGATCCTCGAGTCGCGTCTCGACAACGTGGTCTACCGGGCCGGTTTCGCCCAGTCCCGGGACATGGCCCGGCAGTTGGTCAAGCACGGCCACTTCCTGGTCAACGGTTCCAAGGTCGACATCCCGTCGTACCGGGTGAAGGACCACGACATCATCACGCTCCGCGAGAAGTCGAAGCAGCTCACGCCGTTCGTCATCGCGCAGGCGCAGGCCGGTTCCCGGCCGGTGCCGGCGTGGCTGGAGCCCATCCCGAGCGACATGAAGATCCTGATCCACTCGCTCCCGGCCCGCAGCGTCATCGACACGCAGGTCCAGGAGCAGCTGATCGTCGAGCTCTACTCCAAGTAGCAAGAAAGCCCGGCGCCCCATGGCGCCGGGCCACCGAAGGGCATCAAATAGCGGGTGCCCCGACAGAAAGAAGAAGCACGTGCTCATCAGCCAGCGCCCGAGCCTCTCGGAGGAGTCGCTCAGCGAGACCCGTTCCCGGTTCACCATCGAGCCGCTGGAGCCCGGATTCGGCTACACCCTCGGCAATTCGCTGCGGCGGACCCTGCTGTCGTCCATTCCGGGCGCGGCGGTCACCAGCATCAAGATCGACGGCGT
>JBKOWB010000338.1:0-5804 GCA_046724195.1 Actinomycetota bacterium | reverse complement strand
GTCGAGTCGAGCGCCAGGGCGGCGGCGCGGCGTTCGGCCAGCGGCGCGTCGCCCTCGTAGAGGAACGCGCCCACGTACCCGAAAAGCAACGACCGGGCGAACGGCGATGGCCGCGGCGTCTCGGCCTCGACCAGCCGGACCTTGCGGCCCCCGATCTCGCGCATCAGGCCGACGAGCCCGGGCACGTCGAAGACGTCCTGTAGGCACTCGCGGGCCGCTTCCAGCGTGATCGGGAAGTCGGCGAACTCGCGCGCGACATCGAGCAGCTGCGCCGAGCGCTGCCGTTGCTGCCAGAGCGGCTGGCGGCGCCGCGGGTCGCGGCGCGGCAGCAACAGGGCACGCGCCGCGCATTCGCGGAAGCGCGCGGCGAACAGGGCCGATGTGCCGACCGCCTCCTCGACCAGTTGCGCGATCTCGTCCGGGTCGAACGCGACCAAGTCTGCGCCCGGCGGGTCGTCGGCGGTGTCCGGCAGCCGCACGACGATGCCGTCGTCGGACGGCATCACCTGGCCGTCGACGCCGTAGCGTTCGCTGAGCCGGCGCCCGATCGCCAGGGCCCACGGCGCGTTGACCCGGGCCCCGAGCACACAGTGGACGGTCATCCGCCAGTCGCCGAGCTCGTCGCGGAACCGTTCCACCACGACCGTCCGGTCGTCGGGGAGGTTGCGGGTGGCGTCGCGCTGCTCCTGCACGTAAGCCAGGAGGTTGTTGGCCGCCCATTCGTCCAGTCCGGACTCGCGCAGCTGGGCCGCCGCGATCGAGGAGTCGGTGCGGGTCAACGCCCGCAGCCGCGCCCCGATCGCCCGGCCCAGCTCGACCGGGCGGCCCAGTGCGTCGCCCTTCCAGAACGGCATCCGCGCCGGTGCGCCCGGTGCGGGGGAGACCAGCACCCGGTCGGGGGTGATGTCCTCGATCCGCCAGGACGTCGAGCCGAGCAGGAAGACGTCGCCGACCCGGGACTCATACACCATCTCCTCGTCGAGCTCGCCGACCCGCGAGGCTCGCTCGGCACCCGCCAGGAAAACGCCGAACGTGCCCCGATCCGGGATCGTGCCGCCGCTGGTCACCGCGAGGCGTTGGGCACCGGGCCGGCCGGTGAGCGTGTCGGTGGCGCGATCCCAGACCAGCCGGGGGCGCAACTCGGCGAACGCGGTGGACGGATAGCGCCCGGACAGCATGTCCAGCACGGCATGCAGTGCCGAAGCGGGCAGCTCCGCGAACGGTGCGGCCCGGCGCACCAGCGCAGCCAGCTCGTCGAGCTGCCAGGCGTCCAGCGCGACCATTGCCACGACTTGCTGGGCGAGCACGTCGAGCGGGTTCCGGGGGTAGCGCAGCTCCTCGATCGCGCCCTCGGTCATCCGCTCGGCCACCACCGCACAGGAGACGAGGTCGCCACGATGCTTGGGGAACACCACGCCGCGCGACACCGCGCCGACCTGGTGACCGGCCCGGCCGATGCGTTGCAGCCCGGCGGACACCGACGGCGGCGCCTCGATCTGCACGACGAGATCGACGGCGCCCATGTCGATGCCGAGCTCGAGGCTGGACGTCGCGACGACCGCCGGCAACTGGCCGGACTTCAACGCCTCCTCGATCTGTTTGCGCTCCTCGCGGGAGACGCTGCCGTGGTGGGCGCGAGCGACCAGCGGAGGCGCACCGGTGGTGGCCGGGGATTGTGCCATCAGGGCCGCGGGCATGCGCGGGGACAACCCGTCGGGATCCGCTGGTGCGGCGACAAGGCCGTCCCGTTCGGCCGCCAGCTCGTTGATCCGCGCGCAGAGGCGCTCGGCCCCGCGCCGCGAGTTGGTGAAGACGATCGTCGAGCTGTGCGCCCGGATGAGATCGAGCACCCGCTCCTCGACGGCCGGCCAGATCGACGGCGTGTGGCGGCGGCCATCCGGGCCGCCCGGATCGTCCACGTCGACCTCGGGCACCTCGTCGAGCCGGGTCATGTCCTCGACCGGCACCTCGACCTCGACCTCGATGGTCTTGGCGCTCCGCGGCTGGACGATCTCGACGTCGTGCGCACCGCCGAGGAACCGTGCCGTGTCGTCGATCGGGCGCACAGTCGCGGACAGCCCGACCCGCTGCGCCGGCTTGCTCAGTAGCGCGTCCAGCCGCTCCAGCGACAGCGCGAGGTGCGCGCCGCGCTTGGTCGCGGCCACCGCGTGCACCTCGTCGACGATCACCGTCTCGATGCCGCGCAACGACTCGCGCGCCGCGGACGTGAGGATCAGGAACAACGACTCGGGGGTGGTGATGAGGATGTCCGGCGGGGTGCGGGCGAAGCTGCGCCGCTCGTCCGCCGGCGTATCGCCCGTGCGCATGCCGACCGTGATGTCCGGCGGCGGCATGCCGAGCCGGCCCGCGGCCTGCCGGACGCCGGCGAGCGGCGCGCGCAGGTTTCGTTCCACGTCGACCGCGAGAGCCTTGAGCGGGCTGACGTAGAGCACGCGGCAACGGTGGCGCGGGTCCTTCGGCGCCGGCTCGCGGGACAGCCGATCCAGTGACCACAGGAACGCCGCGAGCGTCTTGCCGGAGCCGGTCGGCGCGACGACGAGCGCGTTGCGGCCGGCACCGATCGCCCGCCACGCGCCGGCCTGGGCGGCGGTAGGGGCGGCGAAGGCCGCCTTGAACCACTCGCGGGTGGCCAACCCGAACTGCTCCAGCACGTCTTGCACCCACCCATCCTCTCTCGCGGGTATGACACAAATCGCGCCCTCTTCCGTCGACCGTCCGGAGCGCCGGTCCTTGACTCCCAGGTAGGACGGTCAACCAGCGGATTCGCCTGACCGGACGGACCATGTTGCGGTCTGCTCAGTTGCGGCACATTGATGTGCCTAAACGGTCCGATGCAACCTGAGGTCCCCACCCACAGGAGGCTCCGTGTCCATCCGCGCAGCACAGCTCCGGCGTCTCGGTGCCGCCGCGGCACTCGCCGCGTTCGCGGCGACCATCCTTTTCGCGAGCCCGGCTGGGGCGGCTGACGGCGACGGCTATGTTCGGCTTGCCCACCTATCGCCCGATACCCCCGCGGTCGACGTCTACCTGAAGGCCCAGTCCGGCACCACCAAGCAACAGATATTCCCCGGTGTCGCGTACGGCGTGATGTCCCCGTACCTGCGGCTGCCCGTGGGCACCTACTCCGTGGCGATGCGTCCGGCCGGCGCCGATCCCAGCACCGATCCGGTACTCACCACCGAAGTCAACGTGGAGAAGGGTGCGGCGTATACGGTCGCCGGCGTGGGCCGCTATGCGGACCTCGGCCTACGGGTGCTACGCGACGATCTCCAGCTGCCCGATCCGGGCGAGTCCAAGGTCCGGATCATCCAGGCCTCGGTCCGCGCGCCCGTGCTGGACGTCGGCGTCAGCAACGGCGCCACCATCGCCGACGGGGTGCAGTTCGCGACCACCACTACCTACCGCAACGTCAAGCCCGGCATGTGGACGTTGAAGGTCCAGCCCACCGGCGGCGGGAAGACCAGCACCCTGCCCTGCACACTCGGCGCGGGCAACGTCTACTCGGTGGTCGTTCTCGACGACAAGGGTGGCGGGCTGAAGACCCAACTGCGCATCGACGCGCAACGGGAGGGCACGATGCCGCTCGGTGCCGTGGCCACCGGCGGCGGTGGCACCCAGCCCGGCTCGCACCTGCCGATGGCGTTGCTGTTCGCGGCGATCGCGGCCCTGCTGACCGGGGGCACCGTCGTCGCGATCAGGCGGCGCCCGCAAGCGGCGTGACCGCAGAGCCGAAGGTCGGTCCGGCACCGCCCGCTCATCACGGGCCGGTGCCGACCGCGCGCGCCGTCGCTCATGCGGTTCCTCCGCCGGACGCGACGGTACGAGCGACCGCCCATGTGAACGGCCCGGTGGTCCGCGCCTCGGCGCCGTCGCGTGTCAGAGCCCGTGGCTCGGCGCGGGTACCGCCCGCGCTGCTGGCGCGGGAACCCATCGTGCCCGAGATGCCCCTCGCCGTCCGGGCGGCGGACCGGCTCGCCGCGCCGGAAGCGCGAGCGCGAGCCAGTTCGAGTGCCACGCGGTCCGCCGCGGGAGCCGGGTACGCCGGAGCGACAGAGGCCGCGCCGGACCTCGTACCTAAAAAGGGTTTGCGGGTCCGGCGCGCGATCCTGCCGGTCTCTGTCGCGGCGGCGGCCGCGTTCGTCGCGGCCACCGGCTATCTGGCCGTGACCGGACCGCGGCCCGACCCCGATGTCGGACGCTGGAGTGCGCCCCGCGCGGCGGCGCAGAACGGGCCGTCCTGGGATCCGATCGCCACCGGGAACGCGGACCCGTTCCGCGCGGTCGCGCCGGTCCTGCGCGGCGTCCCGACGCGGCTGCGGGTAACGGCAATCGGCGTCGACACTTCCCTGGAATCGCTGCACATCGGGGAGGACGGCGCGCTGATCCCGCCGCAGAATTTCGCCCGAGCCGGTTGGTACGCGGACGGCACCGCGCCCGGCGATCAGGGTCCCGCGGTCATCGCCGGGCACGTCGACTCCAAGCGCGGTCCCGCGGTCTTCTACAAGCTGCGCGAGCTCGAGGCCGGCGACCGGATCGAGGTCGTCCGCGGTGGTACGACCATCCGGTTCAGGGTGATCTTGACGGCGTGGTATCCGAAAAACAAATTCCCCAACGATCAGGTGTACGGGCCCACCCCCGATCGCCAATTGCGACTGATCACGTGTGGCGGGGTATTCGACCACCGGCTGCGGTCATACAAAGACAACCTGGTGGTCTACGCGGTGGCTGGGTGACCGTCGTTCCGCGAAAATATGCCGCCGCGACTATCGTGGAGATCGGCGCTAGGTGGGGGGCTGATGGCGGTCAGGCGGTTCCTCGTCGCCGGTCGGTATCGTCTGCACGAGCCGGTCGGCTCGGGCGGCATGGGCCGAGTCTGGATGGCGCGCGACGAGATGCTCGACCGTGACGTCGCCGTCAAGGAATTCGTCCCGCCGGACTGGATGACCGACGGGGAAAAGGCCCGGCTGCGCGACCGTACGCTGCGCGAGGCCCGCAGTGCCGCGCGCCTCAACCACCCGCACGTGGTCCGCATCTACGACGTGGTGCACGCCGACGACGCCCCGTGGATCGTGATGGAGTACGTGCCGTCGCGTTCGCTGCACCAGGTCATCAACGAGGACGGTCCGTTCACTCCGATCGAGGCGGCCCGGATCGGGCTGGCCGTGCTGGACGCGCTCACCGCGGCGCACCGGGCCGGCGTCCTGCACCGCGACGTGAAGCCACACAACGTGCTCATCGGCACCGACGGCCGCGTCGTGCTGACCGACTTCGGCCTCGCCACGTTCGTCGACGACGGCTCGGTCACCGGCCCGGGCCTGATCGTCGGCTCCCCGCAGTATGTCTCGCCGGAGCGCGCCCGCGACGGGGCCTCCACGGTGGAGTCCGACCTGTGGTCACTGGGTGCGACGCTGTACGCGGCGGTCGAGGGCCAGTCACCGTACGCGCGCGAGAGCGCGATGGCCACACTGATGGCGCTGGCCACGGAAGCGCCGGATCCGCCCGTGCTGGCCGGTCCGCTGACCCCGGTGCTGAACGGGCTGCTCCAGCACGAACCGGCCGCGCGGCTCACCGGCGCGGAGGTCGAGGAGCGGCTACGCGCGATCGTGGGCGCGGATCCGGTTCGGGGCCGGGCCAGCGCCCGCTCCGCGATGCTCCCCGGACGGCGCGGGCCGGCCGACGGCGGCCCGCCGCATCCAGAGAAGGCCGCATTGGCCACGGCGCTGCCCGACGTCGCGACGCGGCCCGCCTCGGACCGCAACGCGGCACCGGCGCCGGCCGTGCGG
>JBKOWB010000019.1:0-7159 GCA_046724195.1 Actinomycetota bacterium | reverse complement strand
GCAACGGAGTGGGCGCCGAGCACCCGTGCCAGGTTGGCCGACCCAGGCGCGAGACGCTTCGCCACGTCGATCGCCGAGACCAAGGCGCTCTCCTGGCTTGCCACGTCGGTCATGTGGGTACCGGCGAACCACAGCCCCTGGTCACCCTGAACCACGCCGAGTGCCGCCTGCGCCTGCGCGAGATCGGCAGTCTCGTGCGCGTGCAGGTAGTCGAAGGTCGCGATCGTCTCGTGCGGGAGCTCGGCACGGTGCGATACCCAGCTCTTGTACACGTCGACGTCGCGGAACGCACCGAACCACATCGACGGCTCGCAGTACGGTCCGTCGGTGAGCACGTTGAACCCGGACCAGTCACTCCGCCTCGCCGGCATGTACGTCGGGTCGGTGTGGATGGCCACCCGCGCCGGGATGTAGTGGAATCGCGCATACGTCGACACGATGTCGGCACTGCCGGCGAGCTGACCCACCAGCGGCCCGGCCGCATACGGCGGCAGGGCGAGCACGAGGTGGTCGGCGACGTGGGTACGGCCGGCGCTGTCCTGGACGTGGTAGACACCGTCCTGCCGCGACAAGCCGGTCGCGGCCGCTGAAACGTACGTCGTCACGCTGGTCAAGCCGGTGTTGAGGGCGGCTACGACCGACCGTAGCCCGTCGGTCGCGTTGTGGTAGTCGTACGGGGCCAGGAACCCGTCACCCAGCCCGCGGATGACGAAGGCGACAACCGAGAACGCGGCCATCTCCTTCACCTGGGGCACCGAGAAGCCGAACATCGACCCGGCCAGCGGGAACAACAGGTCGTTCTTGATCGAGCCGGACACCGGCAGCGCGTTGATGAACTCCTCGGCGGTGGTGCTGCGGTCGTTGTTGGCCAGGATCTGCTTTCCCCGCTCGGTGAAGACAGCCATCGCCGCCAACGCGCCCCAGTAGATCGGGTCGAACAGCGGCCACACGCGCTGGTTGTCCGGGGAGACGAGGACCGGCCGGTCGACGCCGCGCTTGCTCACCGTGAGGTTCATCGGCGCCGGCACCGTCGGCACCTTGAGTACGTCGGTGAGCAGCCGCCAGTAGATCGGGTGGCTCTTCGGCCCGAAGTACTGGGCCCCGGCATCGACCGCGATGTGCTTGCCACCGACCGTGACGTCGATGGTGCGCGCATGGCCGCCCAGTTCCGGTGCCGCCTCGAGCAGGACGACGTCGTGCTCACCGTCGAGCAGCCAGGCCATCGACACGCCCGCCACGCCGCCGCCGATGACGACGACCCGCTGCCGGCTTCGTGCGACGTCGGCGTGGGCCCGGCCCGGCAACGCCAGGCCGGCAGCGCCGCCGACTGCCGCGGTGACGCCGGCCGCGGCGACGCCCAGTACGGTACGCCGGGACAGCCCTGGTGGTTTCGGGGTATGGACCGGCGGGGTGGCGTGGTGCGGCACGGAGACCTCCTATGACTGATGCCTTGATCGGCGACAGTCAATGAAGGTACCCGAACGGGCGTCGGCAGAGCGCGGAGTCTCGCATCGAATCCGATCTTGTCGTACATTTGTTCGATGGACCTGACGCAGAAGCACCGCGGAGCACCGCGGGTTCGTGACGGCGGCTTCCTGTATGCGCGCGGGGACGACCTCGTACCGATCCTTTCGGCTTGGCTCGTCGACGTGGTCGAGGAACACCGGTGGGAGGTACAGGTCCGCGCGTGCGGCGGGCTGGAGCCGCTGCAGGCGTTCCACTTCGATGACGAGGAGACGGCGCGCGCCGGCCTTGCCGAGGTCTACGGCCACCTATCCCGGTACGGAACGTGGAAGATCCTGCGCCACGACCCGATGTGAGGTCACAGCTCGTCGAGGCGGAAGCCGACCTTCATCGAAACCTGGACGTGCTGAATGTCGCCGTTCTCCAAGTTGCCGCGGATTTCCGTGACCTCGAACCAGTCCAGGTTGTGCAAGGTTTGCGACGCCCGCTTCACGGCGTTGCGGATCGCCTGGTCGACGCCGTCGGGCGAGCTCCCGACGATCTCGGTCACACGGTAGGTGTTGTCACTCATTCGGGCCTCCTCAGTCGCGTTCATTGTCGCCCGCGGACCGCTCACACGCCGCCGGGCCGAGACGCTCGAGCGCGACGGTTCCCCGCTGAAGACCCACGGTCAATCAGCCGACGGGTCAGAACGGGCCGGGGTTTGGCGGCCCAGGATGCGGTCGATGGTGGCCAGCGCGAAGGGCGCTGCACGGCGGGCGACTCGTCGCCGGCGCCGGGAAATCTCGGGGTGGTGGTTAGGGGCCGGCCACAAGGCGGAGGTTCCCCCAGGCGACGAACGTGGTAGCCGACCCGAACTGGAGGGATACCCGTGAACGCCAAGACCAACGACCGCCTGAGCCGCGTCAAGCAAGCCCTCGCCCGGTGGTGGGCCGGCCGGACCCGGTCCATCGACGTCGGCGGTGGCTGGGCCGTGCCCCCGCTGCGCGACTATCCGGTCGGCCTGCCCGCGGCAGGCGCCCGCGGGGCTAAGGTGCCGCCCCGTTCGAGCACGTCCGGCTACGCGGTCAATGCAGGTGAACGATGAACGCCTTGAGGAGAATCATCAGCGCGCCGAGCCCGCCGGCCGCGGCGGTCATCAGGAACTGGGCAGCCCCGTGGAGGCCGGACGCGCGACCGGCGGTCCAGCCGTAGACCGTGAGCATCACCAAGGTGACTACCAGTCCGACATAGGCGGCTGTCGACGACGAGGCGCCGAGCAGCCGCGCTCCCAGCAACGCCAGCACCGGCAGGTAGGAGGCGCTGACCATCGGCCAGTTCGCTGCGAGTGCCGCGCGGATGTGCGACCACGTGGGCAGATGTCCGGCACTGGCGTGCTCGCCCACCTCGGCGTACTCCTCCGCCAGCCAGTACACCACCAACGTCACGAAGACGGCGACGGCCAGCGGCACTGGCCGCAGATGCCCGCCCGCGGTGGCTAGCACCGAGGCGGCCACGATCAGTCCGTAGATTCCCTCGGCCCGCCGCGTCTTGGCGGCGCTCTGGGGACCGGCGGTCTCCGCGGAGCCGGCCGGCTGCTCCGCCCCGCCGGCGGGTGTTGTCACGGACGGCCTCCCTTCGTGCGCACCTGTGTGTCTCTTCGGCAAGGCCGGCTGTACTGTCGGCGCCGTCGCTAGCCGCTGGTGGGGTGCGGCTCTGCCTCGCCGCGAGTGTCCGGGCGGCCTGGCTGCCCGGCGGACCCGACGGTGGTGGGTGTGGCAGGGCGCGCGGGCAGCATTGCCGCGGCCACCAGTCCCGTGACGCTGATCGCGGCCAAGACGATGAGCGCCAGCGCGTACGAGCGTCCTGGTGAAGTCGTGAGGCTGGCGACGAGGATCGTGCCGGCGATCGCCGCTCCCAGAGATGAGCCGAGATTGGACACGCTGCGCGACAGCCCGGAGATCTCGCCCTGCATCTCCTCGCCGAAGCTGGACTGCACCACGTTGACCGACGGGGTCAGCATGCAACCGATCCCAAGTCCGATCAGGAAGAGTCCGGGCAGGAAGGCCCAGACGCCCTTGGAGAGACCGACCAGGATGAGGAATACCACGATGCCGGCGATCGTGAGGACGAAGCCGGCCAGGATGAGGGTCCGCTGCGGGCGGCGCTTCGCGAGGCGTTCGGCCGCCAGCGACGACAGGAGCAGGCCGATCGTCGCCGCCGTGAGGACCAGACCGGTCTGGATGGCGTTGTAGCCACGCACGACCTGCAGGAAGGCAGAAACGACGAACGACACTCCCATGAGTACGAGCCACTCGACGTTCTGCGTGACAAGACCGAGGTTGGAGGTGCGGTTGCGGAACAGCGCAGTCGACAGCAGCGCCTCCTGGCCGGCACGTTCCCTGGCGCGTATCCAGAGGAAGAACCACGCCAGGAAGAGGAAACCGGCGAGGATCAGTCCGAGCATCAGCCAGCCGTTGTTGTCGGCCGCCAGGATGCCCAACACGACGAGGATGAGCCCGACGGCGGACAGGATCGCTCCGACGGTGTCGAAGGGGCGCGTCGGGTCCGGCGGCAGCGGGTCGCGGAGGTACCGCCGGCTCAGCACGACGATCACCAGGATGACCAGCACCTGGAAGACGAAGGCGGCCCGCCAGCTGATCGCAGTCGCGATGAGCCCGCCGATCAGCGGCCCGGTGGCCGAACCGATCCCGCCCATCCCGTTGATCCGGCCGAACGCGCGGGCACGTGAGGCGACATCGGTGAACAGCATCGTCGTGAGGATGTAGACGGGCGGGATCAGCAGCGCCGTGCCGATGCCCTCGAGGATTGAGTTGCCGAGGATGAGAATGCCCAGGCCGGGGGCGAGCGCACTCATCAGGGCGCCGACGCCGTAGATCGCGAGGCCGACGTTGAGGCACCGCTTCCGGCCGTAGCGATCGGTCAGCTTGCCTCCGGGGATCATCAACGCCGCCATCACCAGCAGGAAGATCGTGATCGCGATCTGCACGCCCTGCACGGTGGTGTTCAGGTCCTCGCTGATGTCGTTGATCATCACGTTCATGTTCGAGCCGGCGAAGCTGCAGATGAACTGGGCGAGAGCGAGAGGGAGGAGCACCTTTCGCAAGGCGCTCGACGGTCGTTCCGCCGTACCAGGTTCGGACACTCGCTTGCTCCTTCCGGTCGAAGCCGACGTCACCTCGTGCGCCGCGGGCAGCCGGAGCCGATCACGACCTGGCCCGCTTCGCCTCCCGGCCGTGCACCACCAAGGCGTAGATGACAATCACATCGATCGCGATGCCGATGACCGCCCAGATCGGGTACGCGGGAACGAATGCCAGGTTGACTACCGAGTTGACGACGGCGACGATCACACCAGTTACTCTGGCCCACATTTGCCCGGCCATGACCCCGTACCCGGCGAAGATGAGCAGCAGGCCGAAGATCAGCAGTGTCCAGCCCCAGACGGCGAAGTCGACATTAACGACAAGACCGTTCGGCCGGACCAGGTAGTAGTCGTCCCGGAACAGCGCGACGAAGCCCTCGATGGCGTTGAGAAATCCTCCGGTCACCATCATGACGCCGGCGAAGAACACCCACGCGACCCATCCCGTCACGTCGTTGCGGGTGTATTTGGCGTCGCCGCGGTGGACGGCACGTTCGTGCGTGCGAACCATGTCGATTCCCTTCCTGCCGTGACTCCACCCTGCGGCAGGCGGCACGTAGCTGCCGGTGTCGACCGCGCCCTCAACGCTCCCCAACGGTCGATATCCCCGGCTCATCCGGCGGGGATGAAGTCGCGGTCAGGGACGTGCCGCAGCGCTGAACCCGCCAACCTCGGAGGCCGCCTGCCAGTCGTACACGACCGAGGTGCGCAGCAGCAGGTCGGCCAACGACCGGTTCTCCCGGCTCACTGCCGTCCAGAGCAAACCGATCGGGAACACCGCGCAGAAGATCGCGCGGGCCAGAGCGCCGGCGAACCCGAGCTGCGTGCCGCCGCGACCCACCACGCGCAGCCCGATCACCTGGTCACCGTAGGTGCGTCCGAAGATCCGCCAGCACAGCGTCAGGTACGCGATGACGAGCAGATAGCCGGCGGCGACGACGACCGGCCGGGACGGTGTCGGAAGGCTGAACCGCGCCGGACTCCAGAGAAAGACCAATGCGGCCCAGACCGCGTAGCCTCCGGCGAACACCGCCAGCAGAACGAGGCAATCGATGGCGGCGGCCAGCACCCGAGTCGCCAGACCTGCGCGCCTGCCCTGAAATGGGCGGGCCTCCTTCGGGATGCGTGAGACCGGCGCGGTCACGGCGGTGTTCCCATGCTGGGCAATGCGTCATCCACCCCGGACTGCCGAGGTCTACGGCGCAGTAGCCGCGCGGCCAGGCCGGCCACAGCCTGGTCGGCCTCGATGCCCCGCATCCGTACGTCGCGCACCATGTCAGCCGTCACCGAGCCGGTCGACTCACGGATGATCTCGGGCAGGTCGATGCCGTCGATCGCCCGGTTCGTCAGGGCAACCAGGTCGAGCCGGTCGACGATGGCGTCGAGGTCGACGCGGCCCGCGATGGTGTCCACATCGATCCTCGCCGCGATCGCGTCGAGATCCACCCTGGCCACCACCGCGTCGACGTTCACCTCGGCGACGAGCGAATCCAGCGCCACCCGATCCCGCACGAGCTCGGTGAGGTCGAGGCGATCCAGCACCGCGGCGGTGATGGCCGGCACCAACGCCGCGGCCAGGCGCTCGAGGTCAACGGCGGCCGCGGCGCGCTCACGGCGGCCACGCTCGGCCAGCCCCACCAGCGCCCTCGACGGGCTGAGCCGCTCCCCCACCAACGGCAGCGCCGGCAACCCGCCACCGATCCGGCGGCCGGCGATCGCCAGCCGGTCCGCAACGCGGCCGGCGACCTCATTGGCGACGGCGACGGCGCCGATCATCACATCGACCGCGACTCGTCGGGCCGGCGCCCGGGTAAGCGCATCGTCGACCGCCGTCACCGAGCGGGCGGCCGCCTCCAGTACGAGCCGCGCGACCCGCCACGCGACGGCCGGGTCCCGCTCCGCCGGCGTTCCGGCGGACGGGTCGGACGAGTAGGAAACCGAGGTTGACATCGCTTGTCCTGTGGGTTGGATGGTGCGTTGTCACGGCGCGGTGCCAGACCAAGACCAGTATCGCGCCGCAGCCGTGAACGCGGCTCAACCGGAACGGGTGAACTCGAGGCTTCGCCACCTCGTCGCCGTGGGCCGGCATGGTCGCGCCGCTGCCTCATTCGGGGCGGATGAGTCCGGCGACGTGTTCGACGAGGCCGGCCCTCCCCCGAACCCGCACAACTCGCATGCCCCGTGTCGGAGGCCCTCCTCATCCGCACCGGGCGATGACCGCCGGGGGACCCGACACATATGGTCGGCGTGGATTGACGCAAGCGGATGGACGGATCGATGACGGACCTTGAGGTCCCGGACTCCGCGAACGAACTGGCGCGGCTCCGGGTAGAGAACGAGCAACTGCGGGCGCAACTCGCGCGCCAGGCACCGGCGGACCGTACGCCCCGTCCTCGCCGGCGGGTCGGGCGATGGACGTTCGCGACGGTCGTCCTTGTTGTCGGCTGCCTGCTGCTGCCGGTCAGCGCGATCGCCCTCTGGGCACGCACCATCCTGTTCGACACCGACCGGTACGTCGCAACTGTCGCTCCGCTGGCCCGCGACCCAGCC
>JBKOWB010000206.1:0-4998 GCA_046724195.1 Actinomycetota bacterium | reverse complement strand
ATGGCGTTCGCCCGGCCGCGGGTGCGCGCGGACGCCGCCGGCATCCACATCCGCAACGTGATCGGCGGCTATGACCTGCCCTGGTCCGTCGTGCGCGCGGTCCGCTTCGACCGGAACTCGGCGTGGGCCACGCTCGACCTGTACGACGACGAGCAGGTTTCGGTGCACGCGCTACAGGCGGCCGATAAGGAGTACGCGGTCGATGGCGTACGCAAGCTGCGTGCCTTGCACAAGGCCGCAGCGGACGCCGGGTAGCAAGCCTGGTAGACTTGGGACGAAGTCGACCACGCTCGTGCTGCTGATCTGGTGGTGGCGATCCACGGAGAGGCAACACAGCGCGAAAGAGGAGCCCGCTGGTTCCCACCCACGTCACCACGGTGCCAAGCCACCACGGTTTCTGGGTCCGGTCACCCGCTGCGGGAATATCCCGGGGTCGGGGTGCGTCCTCCTGGACGCCGATGACCGGTCGAGCGGGCCCTGGCATGCGCCGGGGCCTTCTGCTTTCTCGTCGCCCGGCAGTACTGGCCCTGTGCCAGAGATGGGCGATTGGGGCCGACCGACATTGGCAGCATCACATCCGTTCTAAGGAGGCCACATCAGCGTCGAACCACGCGTTAACGAACAGATCCGGGCTCGTGAGGTCCGTCTGGTCGGCCCGGAGGGTGAGCAGGTGGGCATCGTCCCGCTGGAGCGCGCTCTTCAGCTGGCTGCGGACGTCGACCTGGACCTGGTCGAGGTTGCGCCGATGGCGCGCCCGCCGGTGGCAAAGCTCATGGACTTCGGCAAGTTCAAGTATGAGAGCGCACTCAAGGCGCGCGAAGCACGGCGCAACCAGCAACAGACCGTCATCAAGGAAATGAAGCTCCGCCCGAAGATCGATCCGCACGACTACGAGACCAAGAAGGGTCACGTGGTGCGGTTCCTCAAGGCGGGCGACAAGGTCAAGGTGACGATCATGTTCCGCGGTCGCGAGCAGAGCCGCCCCGAGCTGGGTTTCCGGCTCCTGCGCCGGCTCAGCGAGGAGATCTCGGACCTGGGCTTCGTCGAGGCCAGTCCGAAACAGGACGGCCGCAACATGATCATGGTGCTGGCTCCGCACCGGGCCACCAAGGCCGCGGCCGCAGCAGCGGTCACGGCCAAGGCCGCTCCGAACCGTGAGCCGCGCAAGGGCGATGGTGCCGGCGCACCGCCGGCCGGAACCGCCGACACCACCGCAGAGTAGAAAGAGGCGTTCGAAAGTGCCGAAGATGAAGCCCCACACCGGCATGGGCAAGCGGGTGAAGGTGACCGGCAAGGGCAAGCTCCTTATCGAGCAGGCGGGCAAGCGCCACCTGCTGGAGGGCAAGTCCTCCCGCCACACCCGCCGGCTGACCGGGACGGTTCCCGTCTCCAAGGCCGACATCAAGCGAGTAACGAAGCTGCTGGGCCGCTGACGCGCGCGCCACACACGTTTTCCTGTTAGGAGTACCGAGATGGCACGCGTCAAGCGGGCTGTGAACGCCCAGAAGAAGCGCCGTACGCTGCTGGAGTCCGCCAGCGGCTACCGCGGACAGCGCTCCCGCCTGTACCGCAAGGCCAAGGAGCAGATGCTGCACTCGATGCAGTACGCGTACCGCGACCGCCGGGACCGCAAGGGCGACTTCCGCCAGCTGTGGATCACGCGCATCAACGCGGGCGCCCGGGCCAACGGGCTGACCTACAACCGGCTGATCCAGGGCCTGCGCCTCGCCGGCGTCGAGGTGGACCGGAAGATCCTGGCCGACATGGCCGTCAACGACGCCGCCTCGTTCGCGGCGATCGTGGAGATCGCGCGGGCCGCGGTGGCGGCCGAGGGCACCGGCGGTGCCGCCGCTCAGGCCGCCTGAGCCGTACGACCCGACGATGTTCGAGGCGCCTTCCCAGCCCGGGAGGCGCCTCGTTACCGTGCGGGGCGGGACGGCGGGCTTGCGGTCGTGAACTTCACACCCCGTACCCCTAGGGTCGTTGCGGCCCGGCGCCTGCAGCGCCGCAAGGATCGCGACCAGACCGGCCGTTTCCTCGCCGAAGGCCCGCAGGCCGTCCGTGCGGCCCTGGCCGCCGGCGCGGTGGTCGAGCTGTTCGGCACGGACGCCGGGCTGTCCCGGTATGCGGATCTGGCGGCCCGCGCCGACGTGGTGTCGGCGGTGACCGACGAGGCGCTGGCCGCGCTTGCCGAGACCGTGCACCCGCAGGGCCTGATCGCGGTGTGCCGGCAGGTCGACGTGCCGCTCGCGGCGGCGCTCGGCAAGCGGTTGGTGGCGGTCGTCGCCGACATCAAGGACCCGGGCAACGCCGGCACCGTGCTGCGCACGGCCGACGCTGCGGGGGCCGGCGCGGTCGTGTTCGCAGGCGAGGCGGTCGACCCCTACAACGGCAAATGTGTACGGGCGTCGGCCGGCAGCCTGTTCCACGTGGACGTGGTCCGGCAGCGGTCGTCGTCCGCCGTGGTCTCGTCGTTGAAAGACGCTGGCATGCAGGTCCTCGCCGCCACCGGCCACGGCGACGCCGACCTCGACGACCTGCTCGACGGCGGATCGCTGTCCCGGCCGACCGCCTGGCTCTTCGGCTCGGAGGCGCACGGCCTGTCCACCGACCTGCTCGAAGCCGCCGACGCCCGGGTGCGGGTGCCGATCTACGGCGGCGCCGAGAGCCTTAACCTGGCTGCCGCCGCGGCGGTCTGCTTGTATGCTTCAGCGAGAGCGCAACGACAGGAGTCCGTCCGATGAACCACCGGATGTTTACCCAGCCCGCTGGTCGCGGGCGCCGGGTCTGACTCTCTCGCGCGAATCTCTCGACCGGCGGGCGGCGGCTCAGCCGCGCCTCCGTACACTGCCCGATGGCTCATCCGGTGTGAGGGAGTTCGCCCGATCATGTCTTATCGCAACGATCCGTACGATCCGAAGCAGGCCGCCCTGCTCTCCCCCGAGGCGCTACGCGCCGCCGTCGCCGACGCGGAGAAGGCGTTCGACGCCGCCTCAGACCTGGACGCGCTCGGGGCGCTGAAGCCCGCGCACCTCGGCGACCGGTCGCCGGTGTCGCTCGCGCGCCGGGAGATCGGGTCCCTGCCGCCGGCCGCGAAGTCCGACGCCGGCAAGCGGGTCAACCTGGCTCGCCAGTCCATCCAGAGCTACTTCGACTCGCGGGTCGTCGAGCTCGAGATCGAGCGCCGTGCGCGGGTCCTGGTCGAGGAGCGCGTCGACGTCACGCTGCCGTGGGACCGCCACCCGCGCGGCGCCCGGCACCCGCTGACCACGCTCATGGAGCACATGGGCGATCTGTTCGTCGGCATGGGCTACGAGATCGCCGAGGGCCCCGAGCTCGAGCTCGAATGGGCGAACTTCGACGCGCTCAACATCGGCCCGGACAACCCGGTCCGCGGCGAGATGGATACGTTCTACGTGGACCTGCCGGGCCTGGTCATGCGCACGCACACGTCGCCCGGGCAGGTACGCAGCATGCTGACCCGGAAGCCGCCGATCTTCATCGTGTGCCCGGGCCGGGCGTACCGCACCGACGAGCTGGATGCCACGCACAGTCCCGTGTTCCACCAGATCGAAGGGCTGGTCGTCGACGAGGGCATCACGATGGCGCACCTGCGGGGGACGCTGGACCACTTCGCGCGGGCGATGTTCGGGCCGGACGCGCGTACCCGTTTCCGGCCGCACTACTTCCCGTTCACCGAGCCGTCCGCCGAGTTCGACGTGTGGTTCGCGCAGCACCGCGACGGGCCGCGCTGGGTCGAGTGGGGCGGCTGCGGCATGGTCAACCCGCGGGTGCTGGTCGCCTCCGGCATCGACCCCGACCGGTACTCCGGCTTCGCGTTCGGCATGGGCGTGGAGCGCACGCTGATGTTCCGCAACGGCGTCAGCGACATGCGCGACATCGTCGAGGGTGACGTCCGGTTCACCCGTGAGTTCGGGATGGAGGTCTGACGGCATGAAGACGACATTGTCGTGGCTGCGCGAGTACGTCGAGCTGCCCACATCGTTGACGGCCGCGGACCTCGACACTGCCCTGATCAACCTCGGCATCGAGGTCGAGTCCATTGTCGACCAGGCCGCCGCGGTCAAGGGTGACCTGGTCGTCGGGCGGGTTCTCGAGATCGAGGAGCTGACCGGGTTCAAGAAGCCGATCCGTTTCGTCCGTGTCGACATCGGCCGCGGCGAGCCGCAGGAGGTGGTCTGCGGGGCGACCAACTTCGCCGTGGGCGACCTCGTCACGGTGATCCTCCCCGGCGGTGAGCTGCCGGGCGGGTTCACCGTCGGTTCGCGAAAGACGTACGGGCGCGTCTCGAACGGCATGATCTGCTCGGCCCGGGAGCTGGGGCTCGGCGACGACCACACCGGCATCATCGTGCTGCCCCCGGGCGTGGCCGAGCCTGGCGCTGACGCGCGGCCGGTCGTCGGGCTCGACGACGTACTGATCGACGTCGAGATCACCCCGGACCGCGGGTACGAGCTGAGCGTGCGCGGGATCGCCCGGGAGCTGTCGTACTACTTCGAGGCGGAGTACACCGACCCGGGAGCCGCGTCCGGGGTGCCGGGTGCGACGCCCGAGCCGCCGTACCCGGTGCAGGTCGACGACATCGTGGGCTGCGACCGGTTCGCCGCGCGCGTGGTCCGCGGCATCGACCCGAACGCGACGTCGCCCGAGTGGATGCGGCGCCGGCTGATCGCGTCCGGCGTGCGGTCCATCTCGTTACCGGTCGACATCACCAACTACCTGATGCTCGAGCTGGGCCAGCCGATGCACGTGTTCGACGTCAACCTCGTCCGCGGCGGCCTGGTCGTGCGGCGGGCGCGGCCCGGGGAGAAGCTGACCACGCTCGACGGCGTCGCGCGGGTGCTCGACGCCGAGGACATGGTGATCTGCGACGACTCGGGGCCGATCTCGCTGGCCGCGGTCATGGGCGGCGAGACCAGCGAGTGGCGGCCGGACACCGTGGACGTGCTGCTCGAGGCCGCGCACTGGGACCCGGTG
>JBKOWB010000141.1:0-2632 GCA_046724195.1 Actinomycetota bacterium | reverse complement strand
GGACAAGAAGATGGGCTTCAACGCGGTTCGCAAGCACATCAAGGTCGAGCCCGACCGGTGGTATTACTGGGCCGACAAGCTGGGCCTCATGGTGTGGCAGGACATGCCGGCCGCCAACACCGGGCCGATCCCGGCCGACTGGCGGGCGCAGTTCGAGGCCGAGCTGCACGAGATGGTCCGCGAGCACCAGTCGTGGACGTCGATCGTCGCCTGGGTCCCGTTCAACGAGGGCTGGGGCGAGTGGGACCGGGACGCCACCGGCCGCATCGCCGACGACGTCAAGAAACAGGACCCGACCCGGCTGGTCAACGCGCACAGCGGCGTGAACTGCTGCAACTCGCACGGCGACTCCGGCAGGGGTGACGTCATCGACTACCACCAGTACCTCGGACCGGCCTCCCCGGCGCCGACCGCCACCCGCGTGTCGATCGACGGCGAGCACGGCGGGTTCGGCCTCAAGACGTCCAACCACATGTGGTTCGGCGACGGCGGGGCGTACGAGATGGAACCCGATTCGGCGACGCTGACCCGCAAGTACGTCGAGAACCAGCAGGCCGTCATCACGTCGGCCCGGTCGTGCGGCATCAGCGCCGCGATCTACACCCAGATCACCGACGTCGAGGGCGAGCTCAACGGGTTCTTCACGTACGACCGGCAGGTCGCCAAGATGGACCTCAAGCAGGTCAAGGCGATCAACGACAAGATCATCGCCGAAGCCGACGGCTCCGCGACCAACGTGCCGCAGCCGCCGCCCGGCACGCCGGGGCTCACCGGCATCGCCTTCTACCCGCTGGACGGTACGGCGGCCGACGCGGCCGGCAACCACGACGCGACGCTGGTCGGCGGCGCGGCGTTCGTGGACGCGCACAACGGGCAGGGTGTCGCTCTCGACGGCTCATCGCAGTACCTCGACGCGGGTGCGCCGCTGGTCGACACGGCCTCGGACTACACCGCCGCGGCCTGGGTGAAGCTCGACCGGGCGGACGCCGCGTTCCAGACCGTGGTCAGCCAGGACGGTCCCACCAACAGCGACTTCTACCTGCAGTACTCGGGCGCGGACCAGCGTTTCGCGATGAGCTTCGCGGGCGTACGGGCCCTCGGCCCGGTCAAGCCGAACGCCGGCCAGTGGTACCACGTGGTCGGCGTGCGGGACTCGGTCAAGGGCGAACTGCGGCTCTACGTTGACGGCGAGCTGGCCGGTACGCAGAGCGCCTGCCTGCCGCAGGGCGCCCCGACCGGCAACACCGTGATCGGCCGGGGCAAGTACGGCGGCAACCCCGTCGACTACCTCGACGGCACGGTCGATCAGGTGCACCTCTACGACCGGGCGCTCTCGGCGCCGGAGATCAAGGAGCTGTACCAGTCGGGCAACTGAGGTCGTACCGGCTCGGATTCCGGCCCGGTCCCGTCGCGGTCACCACCGCGGCGGGGCCGGGCCGGCCTTTTGCGCATCTGGCCCGTGATGTGGGCGGGCTCTACCTCGCCCTCGCGGTGCTCAGCATCGGCCTCGCCGTGGCACAATAGTGAAGCGACTACATAGTGAGGTGGCGTCACAGTGTTTGACAGGGAAGCGATGTTTGGCGGGGAAGCGATGTCTGATCGGGAGCGTTTCAACCAGGCCCTCGACCAGGTGCTCGAGCTGGTCGTGCTGCTCAACCAGGACATGACGCAGAGCCTCGCCGGCCGCGGCCTCACCGTGTCGCGGACGACGCTGCTCTGGACACTGCGGCGGACCGGACCGTCCCCGCAGCGCAGTCTCGCCGACGCGCTCGGCGTCACCGCCCGCACGATCACCGGCCTCGTCGACGGCCTGGCGGCCGCCGGCCTGGTGACCCGCGAGCCGCACCCGTCCGACCGCCGGGCCACGCTGGTCACACTGACCGGCGCCGGCACCGAGATCGTCGAGACCCTGGAGCGCGAGCAGGAGGAGCTCGGCCGCCAGCTGTTCGGCGCCATGCCGCGGACCCGCTTCGACGGCTTCGTCGCCGGCCTGTCCGATCTACTCAAGACATTGCACGGCCTCGGCCTCGCGCACCGGCTGGGAGAGACCCCATGAAGAACGGCGCGCTGTTCGTCATCCGGTACGAACTGCGGCTCTGGGAGGCGCTGTTCCGGTGGATGTTCCGCCGCCCGCACCGGGTCGAGCCGGGCACGGCCACGTTCGGTTACGTGGGTGCGGTCACGATGCTGTTCGGCGTGTTCATCGGCCTGTCCGCGGTGGAGATCCCGATCCTGCACCTGCTGCTGCCGTGGCCGATCGCCCGGAAGATCTCGCTGATGGTCGGGGCGTACGGGCTGTTCTGGATAATCGGGCTCTACGCCACGCTGCGCACCCGCCCACACCTGGTCGGGCCGTCCGGGCTGCGGATCCGCAACGGCAACACGATGGACATGCCGATCCCGTGGGGCGCGGTCGCCGCCGTACGGGTGCGCCGGCGCTCGCTACCGCCAGGCGGCCAGACCCAAGTCGAGCAGATCGGGCAGGATCGCGTCCTGTCGGTCGGGGTGGGCAGCCAGACCAGCGTCGACGTGATGCTGAGCCGGCCGTTGAGCGTCGACGTCAAGAAGACCAGGGGCGAGCCGGTGACGCAGATCCGGTTCCACGCCGACGAGCCGGAGGCCCTGGCCGCGG
>JBKOWB010000438.1:0-7611 GCA_046724195.1 Actinomycetota bacterium | reverse complement strand
AGGTTGCCCTTGTACTCGGCGTCGCGGGCCGAGAAGACCTCGCTGCGACGGGTGAAGAAGCTGTCCTGCGCGGCGCGGAACCGCTCCCAGAGGCGCTGCTCGGCTTCCCTCGCGGCGCGGGGCGCGGCCTTCCACTCGGTCATGAGCTCCTTGAGGCGGTTGGCCGTGCTCGACCACTCGGTCGACTCGGCCAGGCTCTCCGCCTCCTTGACCAGCTCCTCCTTGGCCGTCTGGGCCTGCTTGCGCTGGCCGTCGAGCGCGGCGAAGTGTGCGCCGCGGCGGCGGGTGAAGCCGTCCCGGGCGGCGGCGAAACGCTTCCACAGCTCGCCATCGGTCTTCTTGTCGACGCCGCGGATCGTCTTCCACTCGTCGAGGATCTCCTTGAGCCGGTCGCCGGCGCTCTTCCATCCGGTGGACTCGGCCGAGATCTTCTCCGCCTCCTCGACCAAGGCGGTCTTGCGGGCGAGCGCCTCGCCGCGGGCGACCTCGCGGGCCGCGCGGGCCTCGCCGGCCTTCGCCTCGGCGACGCCCGCCAGCCGGTCGAGCCGGGCGGCGAGGCCGTCGATGTCGCCGACCACGTGCGCCTCGCCGAGCGTGCCGCGGATCCGCTTGATGCTGGTCAGCGAGTGTGCGGCGTCGGCAGCTCCGGACTTGAGCCGGGTCTCGATGAGGTCGACCTCGGTGACCAGGTCGGCGAACCGTCGGGCGAAGTGGGCCAACCCTTCTTCCGGGGTGCCCGCTTGCCAGGATCCGACCACCCGGTCGCCTTCGGCGGTCTTCACGTACACGGTGCCGTCGGCATCCACGCGCCCGAAGGCCGTCCAGTCGCTCATGAGCCCATCCTCATCGTCCCGGCGCCGCGGGCTCAGATGCCCGCGACCACCGCCATGGCGCAGTGCGAACGCCAACCTTCCATCGGCATTCTTTCTCGCGCATTGTCACAGGTCCAACCCGGTTACGACCAAGTACCCACCGACGACCGTGACCATATGGTGTCCTACCGTTGCTGCGTGCCGACCTCCGAAGATCCGCGCGTGATCGCCGTCGTCGGACCGACCGCCACCGGCAAGTCGGCCCTCGGCGTCGCGCTGGCGCGCGCGTTGGGCGGCGAAGTCGTCAACGCGGACTCGATGCAGCTCTACCGCGGCATGGACATCGGTACGGCAAAACTGACGGTCGCCGAACGCGACGGCGTGCCGCACCACGTACTGGACGTCTGGGACGTGACCGAGCCCGCCAGCGTGGCGGCCTACCAGCGGCTGGCGCGCACGGCCGTGGACGACATCGCGTCGCGGGGGAAGGTGCCGGTGCTGGTCGGCGGTTCCGGCCTCTATGTGCGCGCGGTGCTGGAGGAATTCGAATTTCCCGGCACCGATCCATTGCTCCGGGCGCGGCTCGAGGACGAATTGTCGTCCGACGGGCCCGCCGTGCTTTATTCGCGGCTGCGTAAGTTGGACCCGGTCGCGGCCGACAAGATCCTTCCATCGAACGGGCGGCGGATCGTGCGCGCGCTCGAGGTGATCGAGTTGACCGGAGCCCCATTCACCGCGGCCCTGCCGGCGCCGCGTCCGCGCTACGAATCGGTGCACATCGGTGTCGACCGGGAAGCGGCCGAGCTCGACGACCGGATTGCCGCGCGCGTCGGCCTGATGTGGGCGGCCGGACTGCTCGACGAGGTCCGCGTACTGGAGCGGCAGGGGCTGCGCGAAGGCCGGACCGCGAGCCGCGCGCTGGGCTACCAGCAGGCCCTCGCGGAACTCGACGGCGTCCTCACGGATGCACAGGCACGGGCGGAAACCACGCGAGCCACCCGGCGCTTCGTCCGACGACAGCGGTCGTGGTTCCGCCGCGATCCGCGCATCACCTGGCTGGACGGGGGATCGCCCGCGCTCGTGGCGGACGCTCTGGCGGCTGCGCGATGATGGATCGCGTGTTGTTCACTGAGCCAACCCGCGGCGGAAAACCCCAGATCAACTTCACTGAGCCAACCCGCGGCGGAAAACCCCAGATCAACTTCACCAAGGGCCACGGCACCGGCAACGACTTCGTCATCCTGCCCGATCCGGACGGGACGCTGGATTTGACGCCAGCGCTGGTCGCCGCGCTCTGCGACCGGCACCGTGGCATCGGCGCCGACGGCGTGCTCCGCGTAGTCCGCAGCGCCAAACACCCGGATGCCGCCGGCCACGCCGCCGATGCCGAGTGGTTCATGGACTACTGGAATGCCGATGGCTCGTTCGCCGAGATGTGCGGCAACGGCGTCCGCGTGTTCACCCGCTACCTGATGGAGAACGGCCTGGCCACGCCAGGACCGGACGGGCTGCCGGTGGCGACCCGTGCCGGCGTCGTGCGCGCGATGGTCGGTTCACCCACGATCAGCGTCCGCATGACAAACCCCAAGGTGTACGGCGCCAGCACCGCGACCGTCGGTTCCCTGACTGTGGCCGGGGTTGCCGTGGACTGCGGCAATCCGCACCTCGTCTGCGGGCTGCACGACGGCGTCGCCCTGTCCGGGCTGGACCTGCACACCCCGCCCGACTACGACCGCGCCCTGTTCCCCGGCGGGGTGAACGTCGAATTCGTCTCGCCCGGGGAGCCGGTCGAGGGCGCCGACCTGCATGTGCGCATGCGGGTCTACGAGCGGGGCTCCGCCGAGACGTTGTCCTGTGGCTCCGGCGCGCTCGCGGTCGGTGCGGTCGCGCTGCGCGACGCGGGCCTGCCCTCCGGCGTCGTCGCGGTCGACCTGCCGGGCGGCCGGCTGACGGTCACGCACGACGGTGACGGGTGGTGGCTCGCGGGTCCGGCGGTGCTGGTGGCGTCCGGCGAGGTCGACGTGGCGGCGCTCGTACCGGGCAGGGCCGGGGTCTGATGCCCGTCCACAATGTCGCGCATCGCGGCTATTCCGCGATCGCGCCCGAGAACACGCTGCCGGCGCTCGCCGCCGCCGCGCTGGCCGGGGCCACGTTCGTCGAATTCGATGTGCGGACCACGGCCGACGGCGTCCCGGTGGTCATCCACGACCGTACCGTCGATCGGACGACCGACGGTCGCGGGGCGGTGTGGGAGCTGGCCTTCGACGAGCTGCGGGCGCTCGACGCGGGCTCGTGGTTCTCGCCGGCGTACGCGCAGACGCGGGTGCCGCTGCTCGGTGAGGTGCTCGATCTGCTGGGGCCGTACGCGGCATCGGCCGGCGTCCTCGCGTCCGAGGTGGCGGCCGCCGGCGTCACCGCGCCGGGCGGCGGAGTCGAGCTGTTGCTGGAGATCAAGCCGCCGGCCACGCTGGAGCAGGTCAAGGTCATTCTCGGCATGGTCGCGGACCGGGATCTGCTGGGCCGCACGGTGGTGCAGAGCTTCGACCCGGAGGTCGTTGCGCTGGTCCGCGAGGCCGCGCCAGAGGTGCGGCGCGGCCTGCTGCGGCTCGCCTTCGCCAAGGACACCGTGCCGCTCGCGACGGAGCTGGACGTCGTCTGCTGCAACCCGTCTGTCGCGGATGTGCTCGGTGATCCGCGGACGGTAGCGCGGCTGTCCGACGCCGGCGTCGCGATCATGCCGTGGACCGCGAACGACATCGCGCAGTGGCCTGGCCTGGTCGAGGCCGGCGTGGCCGGTCTGATCACCGACCGCGCCGGCGAACTGACCGGCTGGACCGCCCGCTGACGGATCCCCAGCCGTCCCGTCCTAGAAGCTATCGGGCGGCGCCTCGTCCAGGTCGTGCTCGGAAATGGCTGCCGGGTTGGCCGGCGCCGGGACGCCACGCACCACGGCCCGGATCGCGGCCGCGACCGCCGGGGTCACCCGGGGGTCGAACACGCTCGGGACGATCACCGTCGGGTTGAGCTTGTCCTGGCCGACCACGTCCGCGATGGCCCGGGCCGCGGCCAGCGCCATCTCCTCGGTGAATTGGTGGGCGCTCGCGTCGAGCATGCCGCGGAACACGCCGGGGAATGCGAGCACATTGTTGATCTGGTTCGGCTGGTCGGACCGCCCGGTGGCGACCACCGCCGCGTACTGGCGCGCCTCCCGCGGATCCACCTCGGGGTCGGGGTTGGCCAACGCGAACACGATCGACTTGGGG
Organism: Actinomycetota bacterium; assembly: GCA_046724195.1. Lineage (GTDB taxonomy): Bacteria > Actinomycetota > Actinomycetes > Mycobacteriales > Micromonosporaceae > Actinoplanes. The sequence goes on along the minus strand of JBKOWB010000438.1, from coordinate 3,536 downwards.
GCCATCTTGGCGATGTCGGCGCCGGTCAGCAGGTTCGGCGCGCTCACCCCGATGAACACGTCCGCACCCACGAGCGCGCCGGCGAGGTCGCCCGAGTAGTTGTCGTGGTTGGTGTGCTCGGCCAGCCAGTGCCAGGTCGGCGTGAGGTCGGCCATGCCGCGGTGCAGCGCACCCATGCGGTCGTACGCGATGATGTCGCCCACGCCCTGGCGCAGCAACAGCTTCATGATCGCCGTACCCGCGGCTCCGGCGCCGGAGACCACGACCTTGACGTCCCCGAGCTGCTTGCCCACGACGCGCAAGGCGTTGGTCAGCGCGGCCAGCACACAGATCGCGGTCCCGTGCTGGTCGTCGTGGAAGACCGGGATGTCGAGCAGCTCGCGCAGCCGCATCTCGATCTCGAAGCAACGCGGCGCCGCGATGTCCTCGAGGTTGATCCCGCCGTAGGCGGGCGCGATCGCCTTGACGATGCTGACGATCTCGTCGGTGTCCTGGGTGTCCAGTACGACCGGCCACGCGTCCACGCCGCCGAAGCGCTTGAACAGCGCGGCCTTACCCTCCATCACCGGCATCGCGGCCGCCGGCCCGATGTTGCCCAGCCCCAGTACGGCGGAGCCGTCGCTGACGACCGCAACCGTGTTGCGCTTGATCGTGAGCCGGCGCGCGTCCGCCGGGTTCTCCGCGATCGCCATGCACACCCGCGCCACACCCGGCGTGTACGCGCGGGACAACTCGTCGCGGTTGCGCAGCGCGACCTTCGATGAGACCTCTATCTTGCCGCCCAGGTGCAGCAGGAAGGTACGGTCGGAGACCTTGCGGACGTCGACGCCGTCCAGTTCCTCGAGTGTCTTGACCACCTGATCGGCGTGGCTGGAGTCGGCCGTGTCGCACGTGAGGTCGACCAGCACGTGGCCCGGGTCGGAGTCCACCACGTCGAGAGCCGTCACGATCGCGCCGGCCTCGCCGACAGAGGTGGTGAGCCGGCCGATGGACGAGGCGTCGGCGGGCACGGCGATGCGGATCGTGATCGAGAATCCTGCGCTGGGCAGGCGGGTGGTCACCACGGTGTTCCCTCCGTCGTTGGCGGGTGCGTCACCGCATTCTTGCGCTTTCGGAATACCGACTACCAATCCGGTGGTTGTAACGAGTTCAGACACCCTGCGACAAACGCCCGGCCCCGTTATGTTGATGCGCCCCACGCGCGGACGTGCCACCATCGGGCCGAGGAGGTCATTTTTTGCGTACCGAGGTTTTTGAACCGGACGTCACCACCGGCGAGCTGGAGCTGGAGGAACGGAACTCGCTCCGGCGGGTCGCCGGCCTCTCCACCGAACTCACCGACATCACCGAGGTCGAGTATCGCCAGTTGCGGCTGGAGCGCGTCGTGCTGGTGGGGGTCTGGACCGAGGGCAGCGTCATCGACGCCGAGAACTCGCTGACCGAGCTCGCCGCGCTGGCTGAGACCGCCGGTTCGGTGGTGCTCGAAGGCCTCATCCAGAGGCGTGGCCGGCCCGACGCCGCCACGTTCATCGGCCGAGGCAAGGTCGACGAGCTACGCGACGTCGTGGTGTCCACGGGTGCCGACACCGTCATCTGCGACGGCGAGCTGTCGCCGTCCCAGCTGCGCAACCTCGAGCAGCAGACCAAGGTCAAGGTCGTCGACCGGACCGCGCTGATCCTGGACATCTTCGCCCAGCACGCGAAGAGCAAGGAAGGTAAGGCCCAAGTCGAGCTGGCCCAGCTGCAGTACCTCTTGCCGCGCCTGCGTGGTTGGGGCGAAACGCTGTCCCGGCAGTCCGGCGGCTCCGGCCGCGGCGGCGGTGCGGGCGGCGGCGTGGGCCTGCGCGGCCCCGGTGAGAAGAAGCTCGAGACGGACCGGCGGCGGATCAACACCCGGATCGCCCGGCTGCGCCGTGAGATCAAGGCCATGCGCACCATCCGGCAGACCAAGCGCTCACGGCGCGCGCGTAACGGCGTGCCCGCCGTGGCGATCGCCGGCTACACCAACGCTGGCAAGTCCAGCCTGCTCAACCGGCTCACGTCGGCGGGCGTGCTGGTGGACGACGCGCTGTTCGCCACGTTGGATCCGACCACACGCCGGGCCGCGGCGGAGGACGGGCGCGTCTACACGCTGTCGGACACGGTCGGCTTCGTCCGGCACCTGCCGCACCAGATCGTGGAGGCGTTCCGTTCCACGCTCGAGGAGGTCGCGTACGCGGATCTGGTCGTGCACGTCGTGGACGGCGCGCAGCCGGACCCGGAGGGTCAGGTCAGCGCGGTGCGCGAAGTACTCGGCGAGGTCGGTGCCGACAAGATTCCGGAGCTGCTCGTCGTCAACAAGATCGATGCCGCGGACGAGGGGACGCTGCTGCGGCTCAAGCGGGCATGGCCCGACGCCCTGTTCGCGTCGGCCCGATCGGGGATCGGCATCGAGGAGTTGCGGGCCGCGATCGCGCAGCGGCTGCCGCGGCCGTCCGCTGAGCTCTGGATCGTGCTGCCGTACGACCGCGGCGATCTCGTGGCATGGATCCACCGGCGGGGGCAGGTCCTCGACACACGCCACGCCGAGGACGGCACGGAGTTGCACGTCCGCGTGGACGAGCAGATCGCGGCCGAGTTGGCGTCCTTCCGTCGGTGAGGTAATTACGACAAACCGGGCGCTGCGGGCGGACCGGCCCGGCTTGATCCACGCGTGACACCGCCACGAGACGCCGCATGCGACACTGATCGGATGCGGCGTCTCGTGTTCCCGATGATCGTGGCCTCCGGCCTCGTGGTGATCGGGGCCAGCAGCGCGTCCGCCGAACCGGCTCCCACGGCCGGCACGGCGAAAGCGGTTGCCGGCAAGAAGATTTGCAAGGTCACCGACCCCAAGCTCGACGAGCTGTCCGGGATCGTGGCCACGAAGAGTGGCTTCATCGTCATCAACGACAGTACGACGCTGGAGAACCACAAGCGGGTCTTCTACCTGAACGACGAGTGCGCCGTCACCAAGTCGGTGAGGTACGGCGGCAACGGCCCGCGCGACACCGAGGACATGATCCTGTCGCCGGACGGCAAGACACTGTGGATCGCCGACATCGGCGACAACGACGCCAACCGCGAGACGATCGGCGTGTGGACCATGCCGGTCGACGGTTCGACATCGCCGAAGATCCACCGGCTCAGCTATCCGTCCGGCGAGCGGCACGACGCCGAGGCACTGCTGCTGAACGGCGACGGCACGCCGATCATCGTCACCAAGGAGGTCGGCAAGCCGGCCGGCATCTACACGCCGACCGCGGCGCTGAAGACCGACAACACCGAGGGCGTGCCGCTGAAGAAGGTCGGCCAGCTGACCGTGCCGCCGAGCGACACGAGCGCAAACACGTTCTCGCGCCTCGGCCGCGGCACCGTCGACGGCGGCGCGATCGCGCCCGGCGGCGAGCGCGTGGCGCTGCGGACGTACACCGACGCGCTGGAATGGACAGTCTCGGGCGGCGACGTGCTCGCCGCGATCCAGGGCAAGCCCCGGGTGACGCCGCTGCCCGATGAAC
>JBKOWB010000432.1:0-6768 GCA_046724195.1 Actinomycetota bacterium | reverse complement strand
GTCCAGATCACCTTGCGCAGGAAATACACGACCGCGACGACGTCGAAGAACTCGGCGCGCAAGATCTCAGCGCGCAGTTCGACCACGCGCAGCCAGGCCGACTCGGAGGCCGCCGCGACCTGCTAAGGATTCTGCCGCTGCGGCGGGGGCAGCGGACCCATCATCGCCTCAGAGAGTTCGCGGTTGCTGCCCGCGCCGATCTGCTGGGACAGGAACGTACCGCCGGGCCGGAGCACCCGCGCGATCTCGTCCCACCAGGTCCGGACCGGATGCCGGCTCACCACCAGATCGAAGGTCGCATCCCGGAACGGCAGCGCGGGCGCGTCGGCAGCCGCGACCACCGACGCGCCGAGCGGCCGCAGGTTACGCGCGGCCACGGCCACGTTCGGCGGCCAGGACTCCGTAGCGACCAGCAGAGACGGCGGCCGCGGGATGGTCGCGAGGACTTCGCCGCCGCCGGTCTGCACGTCCAGGGCCGCGGCCGCGGCGGCCATCCGCTTCCCGACCAGCCGGGCATATCCCCAGGTCGGCCGTTGCTCGGTCGCGCGGCCGTCGAACCAGGAAAAATCCCAACCCTCCAACGCTACGGCCGCAGCCTCGGCGATCAGATCGTCGAAGTCGTCCACCGTGGCAGTCTCTGCTGCCACGCTCCGCGCCCGCCAGCACATTACCGGCGCGGCGGGGCGCTCACCCGCTGACCGTCCCTGCCTAGACCCCGGCGGGAACCCGGAGCGGGGCCAAGGCCTTGCTCCAAGCTACGAGCTGGTCCAGCATCGTGTTCAGCGCCTGCGTCTGGTAGTCGGTCGGGCTGAGCTCGCTGAAGTTCTCGAAGTCGGTGAAGAGCGAGAGCGCGACCTGCGCCCGTACGTCCGCCATCTGAAGCTCTCCGGCGATCAGCCGCAGGTGCTCGACGGCGCGTGCCCCGCCCAGCGCACCGTAGCTCACGAAGCCGACGGCCTTGTTGTTCCACTCGCTGTAGAGGAAGTCGATCGCGTTCTTGAGCGCGCCGGAGGTGGAGTGGTTGTACTCCGGGGTGACCATCACAAAGCCGTCGAACGACGCGATCTTGTTGGCCCACTCGATGGTGTGCGGCTGGCTGTACTGCCCCATCGAAGGCGGCAGCCCCTCATCGAGGTGCGGAAGCTTATAGTCGAGCAGGTCGACCAGCTCGAACTCGGCGTCGGTCCGCCGCGAGGCCACCTCCAGCACCCACTTGGCGACGCCCTCGCCGTTGCGGCCCGGACGGGTGCTGCCCAGGATGATCCCGATCTTCGTCATGCCTGCTCCTTAGGACCTCTGTTTGATTCGTCAAACAAATACTTGCACAGAAAAGTCCCTGTCAAGGTCGTACGATCATTGTCATGTCCGCCACACCGCCTCCCGATCTCCAGCCGCTCAGCGGCGAGGAGGAGGCGGTGATGCGCGCCTTGGGCCGCGTCATGCTCGTGATCCCGCGAGTCCTTGACGCGGACCTCGCGCGCGAACAGCGGATGTCGCTCAGTGAGTACACGGCGCTGCGGATCCTCTCCGAAACGCCCGAGCACCTGATGCGGATGAGCGAACTGGCCGCGGCCTGCGACATGTCGTTGAGCGGCATGACCCGGCTCGCGGCCAAGCTCGAGTCTCTGAGGTTTCTCGAGCGGGTCCCATGCGAGAGCGACGCGCGTGGCTTCAACGCCGTGCTCACCGACGCGGGCCTGGCTCGCCTGGAAGAGGCCTGGCCGTCACACCTGATCAGCGTCCGCCGGCGGATCTTCGACCACCTCAGCGAGGTAGATCTCGGCACGTTGGCGGCGGCGTTGGACAAGATGGCCTCGTCAAACTCCTGACCTGCACGTGGTTCAGCGACTTCTCGATCGCGGGTTGACGTATTCCCTTATGGGTATATGATTGTGGCATGGCACGAGCAGCAACCACGACCGACGCGTTCAACGCGGTGGCCGAGCCCCGGCGGCGGCAGATCCTCGATCTCCTGGCCGCGGGCGAGCGGCCGGTCAACGACCTGGTCGAACTGCTCGGCCTGGCGCAACCGCAGGTGTCCAAACACCTACGCGTGCTCCGCGAGGTGGACCTCGTGCACGTCCGTGACGAAGGGCGGCAGCGGATGTACCGGCTGAACGCCGAACCGCTCAAACCCATCCACGATTGGCTGGCCAAGTACGAACAGTCCTGGAACAAGCGGTTCGACCTGATGGACGACGTTCTGGACGAACTCAAGGAAGCGGAGGAACGAGATGGCAACGACGACTAGCGGCACCGCGAAGGTGACGCTCCCGACCGACACCCAGATCCTCATCACGCGCGAGTTCAACGCACCCAAGCGTCTGGTGTGGAAGGCGTACACCACGCCGGAGCTGATCAAGCGCTGGTGGAGCGGCGAGAAGGGCACGGTGACGCTCGCCGAGGTCGACTTCCGGGTCGGCGGCAAGTGGCGGTACGTGATGGCGGCCAACGGCGGCTTCGAGGTGGCGTTTCGCGGCGAGTACCGCGAGATCTCCCCTGATGACCGGCTGGTCAACACCGAGGTGTTCGAGGGCATCCCCGACCCCGACGACCACGCCGGACTGATCACGGTGACGTTCACCGAGAAGGACGGCCGGACGTTCATGGAGATGCTGTGCGATTACCGCGACCAGGCGGACCGCGACGCGGTCATCAACTCCGGCATGGAGAGCGGCATGCAACAGTCCCTGGACGCCCTGGAGAAGGTCGCCGTCTCGCTCGCCTAGAGCGCGCGTAAGGGGCCGGCATGGCAGCGCTGCCGGCCCCTTAGAAGACCTGTGGCAGCTTCCAGGTCTCGTCGGCGCCGGTGACCTTGTCGATGCTCGGCCCCAGCGCAGGTTGGACGATGGCCTTCTTGATCACCCAGTTGGTGGCGAGCAGTTGGTAGCCGGCGGTGCTGGCGTAGCGGGCGCTAGCCCAGTTCTGCACGCCCACTTTGCCGATGTTCGTGAGCTTGTACGCCTTGGCGAACTTACTCATCTTCATCAGGAACTCCGAGACCTTGCGCAGCAGGTTCGCGAGCCGGATCGCGACCGCCGCGGCTCGCGTGCCGGCGGCCGCGGCCTCCACACCACCGGCGGCCGCACCCACGGCGACGGAAGCGCCGGCCGTGATCCATGCCGAGGCCAGCGCGACGATGATCGTGACGATCAGCCAGGCGATGAGCTCCTTGACGATGTGCTCGACCAGTTCCTGCGCTCGTTGGGCGCCCTCGGCCGAGCCGTCGAGCAGCTGGGCGGTCGCGTCGAAATGCTCCGCGATATCCGTCAACGACTGATTGACCTGCGTCATCTCGTCGTTGAAGGTCTCGGCCGCCTCGCCCTCCCAATAGGACAGCAGGTCGGTACGGGCCGCCAGCTCAGCCTCTGCGTGGGCCTGGAGCTGATCGGCGGCGGCCCGCCAGGCCACGGCCTTGTCCCGCAGCTGGTCCGGGTCGCCGGTGACCTCGTCCAGCGGATGGGAGAGAAATTCGACGATCGGCTTGATGATTCCGTACGCCGCCCCGGCCGGCCCGAGCCAGCCCTCGATGCGCTCGGCGCCGCTGACCGCCCGGGTCACCGGCCGGCTCCCAGCCGGCGGGCACTGCCCTCGTCGCTCGTGTGGTAGTTGTCCCGCATCTGCCGGAACGCCTCGGCCATGTCGCCGAACACGTCCTCCCCGGTGCGCAACACGTCCAGACCCTCGGTGGTGCGCTGCTCGTACACCGTGGCGACGTCCCGCGAGGCCGGCAGCAAGCCGAAGCTGTCCCCGGTCACGTCGGCGTCGACGAGCAACTGCCGCGTGTTGCCGAAACCCGCACGCAGGTCGTCCATCGCGGCGGCGTACCGGGTCATCGACTCCAGGTACACCCTCAGTGGCTGGCTCAACTGTGCTCCTTCTGGTTACCGGCGGCATCCGGCCGCGGCGCACCGATCGCCCGCACCACCGACTCCGCGAGGCTAGGCGGCGAGCAGACCAGCACGCACCCCGACCCATCCACGAATCCGACCAGCAGCCGACCTCGACGTAGGACCCCCGCCGGCGCCTCGACGGCCCCGAGGATAGCGGTACGCGGCACCGCTTGGACGTACCGAGCAACCAGATCGGACGGACCGAACCACCGTCCCCATAAGCCGTTGCCGCGCGGCACCGCATCGATCTCGACGATCAGCAGCCGATCGCCGGTCACCGCCACCTTCGGCGCGGCCGCCGCGTCAATCGCGTCGAACAGCCGCCGCGCGATCGAATCCGGCGTCCCCGTCACCGCCCGCCCGAACATCGCCTGCTGCATAGCATTGCCCGGATGCGTGCCGAGTCCTAACAGGATCGTCGGATCGAGCAGGTTCTTCAACTCGTCGGCGACGTCCACGTCCTCGGTCGTGCCAGGGTTCTTCACCAACGGCGCCGCGGCCAACAACCGCTCACCGTCACCGAGCAATGATCGTACGGCCGGCTCCACGTTTGCCGCATAGTCCTTGATGCCCACGCCGACCAGCATCGCATCCGACCGATAGGATCACGAGTCGCCCAACCGCCGGCCGAGGAGCGAGACATGACGGAAATCCGCAGCCTCACCGATCTCGCGGAGTATGCCCAGGACCAGATCGACCGCATCACCCGGATGCAGCAGCAGCTGAACGACTACGTCGGCGAAGGCGAGTCGCCGCGCCGCCTGGTGCACGCCCGGACCGGCCCGGGCGGCCGCGTGCTCGACCTGCGGCTCAGCCCGGACACGCTGCGCCTGTCCCCCGAAGGCGCCGCCGAGGAGATCACCGCGGCGATCGCCGCCGCCCAAGGCGACTACGCGAGCCGCGCCGACGACATCATGGCGGCCGTCCTCGCGCTGCGCCCCAGCGAACAGAGCGCCGACATCCTCGACCGCGGCATGCAGCGCCTCGACGAGCTCACCGCCGACCTCGAACGCCTCGCCGAGCAGCGCAACCTCCGCGACTGACCTACACGTTGAAGCGGAACTCGACCACGTCGCCGTCCCTCATGATGTAGTCCTTGCCCTCCATGCGAACCTTGCCCGCGGCCTTCGCCGCCGCCATCGAGCCCGCCGCGATCAGGTCGCCGTAGCTTACGATCTCGGCCTTGATGAAGCCACGCTGGAAGTCGCTGTGGATCACGCCCGCGGCCTCGGGAGCCGTCGCCCCGACCGGGATCACCCAGGCCCGCGCCTCCTTCGGCCCCGCCGTCAGGTACGTCTGCAGGCCGAGCGTGTGGAAGCCGACCCGGATCAGCTGGTTGAGCCCCGGCTCGGTCTGACCCGTGGACTCGAGCAACTCCAGCGCTTCGTCCTCGGGCAGGTCAATGAGCTCAGATTCGATCTTCGCGTCCATGAAGACAGCCTCGGCCGGCGCCACGAGCGCGCGCATCTCGTTCAGGAACGCGTCGTTGCCCAGCTCCGGTTCGTCGACGTTGAACACGTACAGGAAGGGCTTGGTCGTGAGCAGGTGGAGCTCGGACAGCGCGTCCAGATCGATGCCCGCGCCCGACGCGCCCTGGTAGAGGGTGACACCGTCGTTGAGCAGCTTGAACGCGGCCTCGGCGGCCGCTGCGGCAGGCGCCCGGTCCTTCTTGAGCTTGGCCTCCTTCTGCAGGCGCGGCAGCGCCTTCTCGATGGTCTGCAGATCGGCCAGGATCAGTTCGGTGTTGATCGTCTCGATGTCGTCGGCGGGCGAAATCTTGCCGTCGACGTGCAGCACGTTGGGATCGGTGAACGCGCGCACCACCTGGCAGATCGCGGACGCGTCCCGGATGTTGGCGAGGAAGGCATTGCCGCGGCCCTGGCCCTTCGATGCTCCGCGAACGAGGCCGGCGATGTCGACGAACGTTACCGGCGCCGGGATGATCTTCTCGCTGTGGAAGATCTCGGCGAGCTTGGCGAGCCGATCGTCGGGGAGCCCGACCACGCCGACGTTGGGCTCGATCGTCGCGAACGGGTAGTTCGCGGCGAGCACGTCGTTCTTGGTCAGGGCGTTGAACAGGGTGCTCTTGCCAACATTGGGCAGGCCGACGATTCCGATGGTGAGGCTCACGACATGCCAGTCTACGGTCGCCAGGTATCTCCCGGCTGACCCGGCGTGGACGCGCTGCTCCGGCAGGTCGGCTCATCGGTCAGAAGAAAAAGACCCGGAGCTGGTCGGCCACCAACCGCGGCTTGCCGCTGTTGTCAGCGGCGAGATGCCCGGCGCCGGGCAGCGTGACACGCCGCACGCTCGGCACGACGGCTTCAAGACCATTCAAGACCGCCTTCAGGTACGGCGCACTCCTGTCGCCACCGAGCAGCAGGGTCTCCGCATGCAGCGCCGCGAACCGGTCCAGCGGCCCGGCGGACTGCTGGACCACGGTCGCGTCCTGGCGCATGGTCGGGATGAGGTCGCCGAGCGGTGTATAGCCGAGCGGCCGGCCGGACCGCCCTCCGCGACTCGTTCGCCGGGTGCGACCACTGGTCCGCCACTCAAGGCGCCCGCCAGCGGCACCAGCTTCGCTCGCCCGGCCGTCGGCGCGGATGCCGACCTTGACCAGCGGTACCAGCACGGCGTGCGGCACCCAACGCAGCGCCGGAGCGTCGGCGGTGCCCTTCATGACGGTGACGAACGCGGCCGCCGTGCGGCCCCTGGCCAGCTCGCGTTCGTACCGTGGTAGCCAGGCGATCGGGGAGAACGTGCCGAACTTCAGGGGCGGCTCGTAAAGCGCAAGGCGTTCGATCTCGGGCATCCGGAGCGCTGCGTGGATCGCGATGACCGCGCCCGAGCTGAGCCCGAACAGGTTGCGGGCTCC
>JBKOWB010000138.1:0-2814 GCA_046724195.1 Actinomycetota bacterium | reverse complement strand
ACACCCACTTGTTCCGTGCATTCGGCCTACCGATGAGTTTCTCCGCCGCCGGCAGTCTCAACCGTCGCTGACCACGAACACGACGGAGGTACATGATGGCAAAGGTCCTTTACTCGGCGACCATGTCGCTGGACGGCTTCATCGCCGGCGCCGGCGGCGACATGTCTTGGCTGCGGGCGTATCTGGGTCGCAACGAGACCGCGGATGAACTGCTCGGCCAGATCGGCGCCCTTCTGGTCGGCAACCGCACCTTCCGCGGCGACGACCCCAACAAGGGAACGGACAAGGAGGGCGCGTTCGGCGGGAGATATACCGGTCCCGTGTTCGTCCTGACGCACCACGTGCCCGACGCGGCGGCACCCGATGTCACGTTCGTCGGTGATCTGGCCAGCGGGCTCGACGCGGCGAAGGCCGCCGCAGGCGACAAATATGTCAACATCCTCGGCGCCGACGTGGCCCGTCAATGCCTGGAGGTGGGCGCTCTCGACGAAATCCTCGTCCTCATCGCACCCGTGCTGCTCGGCGATGGTGTCCGCCTGTTCGAACATCCCGGCGGTACGAACATCAAGCTGGAGCAGATCAGCCTGACCCCGGCCGAGAACGCGACGAATCTCTGGTTCCGCGTCCTGCGGTGAGCGAGCGCCGCCGGTGAGATGCCGCACCAAGCGGAGGGAGCGTAGCGAGCGCAGCGACTGCGGCATCTCACCGGGTCTTAAGGCGCGAGCCAGCCGAGCGAAGCGAGGCCAGCCAGCTCAGCGCCGGCCGCGATCCTGCCCGGACGCGAACCGGAAATGGATGAACAGCCTGCCCCAGTTGTCGCCGTCCTTCTCGACGCGGTGGTAGAGCTGCTTGATCTCCTTCTGGTCCAGGAAGCGGAGCACCTTCTTCTTGAGCTGGCCCGAACCCTTACCCGGGATGATCTCGACGAGCGTGGCCTTCTTCTCGATCGCCTCGTCGATGATCCCGCGCAACGCCTTGTCGATCTCGGTGCCCTTGTTGAAGATGTCGTGCAGGTCGAGCTTGAGCTTCACAGCCGCGATCCTATTCGGCGCCGACGGCCCGATGGCCGCGCATGCCGAGCCAGGTCTCGACCCGGTGGAGAGCGTCGACGTAGTCGCGGTGCCGTTTCATCGCGGCGGCCAGGCGCAGGTGCGGCAGGGCCTCCCGGAACCGGCCGGCGCGTTCGAGGGTGCGGCCCAGCACGTGGTGGGCGTAGTGGTCGGACGGATCGTGCTCGATCAATGTCCGCAGCTGCGCCTCCGCGCCCGCGAGCTGGGCGGAGTTGAAGTAGGCCCGGGCCAGCAACAGGCGGACGGCGGCGTTGCCCGGCTCCGCCTCGACAATGGGCTCGAGCAGCCGCGCCGCGCCGAGGGGGTCGCCGGACTCGAAGAACATCGTTGCTCTGCGGTACTCCTGCAGTAAGTCCACGTGCACGCTCCCCATGCTGGCGCCGCCGGCCGGAAAGACCAACGCTGGCACAACATCGGCCCAACGGCGAGTGTTCCGGCGTGCGCGCAGGTCTCAGGTGCTACACAGGAAACGGAAAGCCAACGCAAAGCCGCGCCCGCGACAGTAGGGGCATGACGATGGCGAACGCAGACACCAGCGGCGAGCTCCGCCGGTCCGACGGTGGCGCGGTCCGGGTCCTGGTGGTCGACGACGAACCCACGCTGGCCGAGCTGCTGTCGATGGCCCTGCGTTACGAGGGCTGGGACGTCCGAAGCGCCGGCGACGGGCAGACCGCCATCCGGACAGCGCGCGACTTCCGCCCGGACGCGGTCGTGCTCGACATGATGCTTCCCGACATCGACGGGCTCGAGGTGCTGCGGCGTCTGCGCGGCGAGGCGCCGCACGTGCCGGTGCTGTTCCTGACCGCCAAGGACTCCGTCGAGGACCGGATCACCGGCCTCACCGCGGGCGGCGACGACTACGTGACCAAGCCGTTCAGCCTGGAGGAGGTCGTGGCCCGGCTGCGCGGGCTGATGCGGCGAATGGGCCACTCCCCCATGCGTACGGACTCCCAGCTGATCGTCGGTGACCTGATGCTGGACGAGGACAGCCACGAGGTGCGCCGGGGTGGTGACCTGGTCACGCTGACCGCGACGGAGTTCGAGCTGCTGCGGTACCTGATGCGCAACCCGCGCCGGGTGCTGAGCAAGAGCCAGATCCTGGACCGGGTGTGGAACTACGACTTCGGTGGGCAGGCGAACGTCGTCGAGCTCTACATTTCGTACCTGCGCAAGAAGATCGACGCGGGACGCTCGCCCATGATCCACACCATGCGCGGAGTAGGCTATGTCCTCAAGCCCGCCGACTGACATGACCGCCTCCCATCCCGCCCGCTGGCGCTCGCCGGCGGGCTGGCCGCTGCGCACCCGACTCGTGGCGATCATGATCGGTCTGCTCGCGGTGCTGGGGCTCGTCGTCGGCGCCACCGGCGAGGTCTATCTGCACAACACGCTCTACCAGCAGCTCGACGCGAAGCTCGTGGAGACGGATAGGTTCGCGTTGCGCGGCCCGGGGCCGCAGGACGACGACGGCCCGCCGAGCCGCCATGCCAATGGCGCACCCCCAGGCGCGGAAACGGGCTGGATCGTGGTGCGGCTCAGCAGCGCCGGCTATGTCGGCGGCATCGTGCGCTACCGGGAGCCCACCGCCGAAGACACCACCTACTTGGGCTCCACGTACTACGACAGCCTGCCGGCCGGTGCATGGACAAAGCTCGCCTCGCTGGTGCCGAACGGCAAGATCTCCGACATCGACCTGGGCGGCGACCTGGGCGACTATCGCGCCATCGCGGCCGTGACCCAGGAC
>JBKOWB010000039.1:0-9026 GCA_046724195.1 Actinomycetota bacterium | reverse complement strand
TCGGCGGTCATGTCCTGCTCCTCGGGTGCTGTCGCACCGGTCGACCCGGCCCGGGCAGCATCGAGCCCCGGGCGGGGAAGCCCGGGGCTCGATGTAGGCCTGTCGTTCAGACGCGTCCTACGGTCGCCGGACCTCCGGTGCCGTAGTAAAAAAATCGCGTCCGCTGGATCACGTGGCGAGTATGCCTCCCGCTCGGGCCGCTCCGCAAGGAAACGGCCCGAACGGTGGGATCAAGTCAAACACTGGTCAGCCCAGCAGCGTGATCCGGTTGGCCGGTCCCGGGGCGACCGGCGCGCCGGCGCCCAGGTATGCGACCAGGGCGTCGATGTCGAAGCCTGGTGCCGTGGTGCGCTCCGTGCCCGCCGTCAGTCTGGTGAAGCCGTCGCCACCGTTGGCCAGGAAGTCGTTGGTGGTGACGCGGTAGCTGGCGGCAGGGTCTATCGCCGTGGCGTTCAACGCCAGGGCGCTCACCCGAGACCCGAGTGCGGCGGTCCGATCGTACGAGTAGGTGAGGCCGGCCGACACTTGCAGGATCTTGGTGCTGGTCTGCCCGGCGTACCCGGTGAACTGCTGCTCCAGCACCTCCTTGAGCTGCGCGCCGGTGAGCGTCTGGGTGACCACCAGGTTGTTGAACGGCTGGACGGTGAACGCCTCGCCGTACGTCACCTCGCCCACCGCTTCGCCGCCCGAGGACGCCTCGGCGTCGAAGTCGGCCCGGATGCCGCCGGGGTTCATCAACGCGATCACCGCGCCGTTGGAGCGCGTGTACGCCAGTTGCGCGTCGGCGATCACATCCCCCAGCGGGGTCTCGCCGGCCGGCGTCGGCGTCCGGGTGATGTCCTCGGTGATGCGGCCCACGACCTTGTTGGCGATGGGCGCGACCGCGGTGCGGTACTTGTCCGCGACCTTCTTGGCGTTCGCGTCCACGGTGTCCGGGTTCTTGAGGAAGACACCCTTCTCGTCCTTGAGCCAGCCGCCGTTGCCGTCCGGGACACCGTTCTCCACGATCACGTTCCGGGCCGTGATGCTGGCGAACTTCCCGCTCCGGCGGTCGAGCGAGTAGTCGATGTCGGTGATCAGCTGGCCGTTGGAGCCGGCGCTGGTCACCACGGACGTGCCCGCCGAGTTCGGCAGCACGCAGGAGTAGAAGCGGTGCGTGTGCCCGGACGCCACCAGGCCGAACTCGGGGTTGAGGCCGGCCACGATCGACACGATCGGGCCGGAGAAGGCCGAGCAGTCGGAGACGCCGGGCGTCGGCACGCCGAAGGCCTGCTGGCCGCCCTCGTGCACGAGCAACACCTGCGCCTTGACGCCGAACAGCTTCAGCAGGTTGCCCCACTTGTTCGCGGTCTCGATCTCGTCGGTGAAGTGCACGTTCTTGATGCCGGCCGGGTTGACGATGCTCGCGGTGCCCTCGAGGGTCAGGCCCACGAAGCCCACCGGTACGCCCTTGATGAACTTGATGTCGACGGGCGGCAGGATCGGCAGGCCGGTCTTGTTGTTGATCGTGTTCGCGGCGAGGTACGTGAAATCGGCGCCGCCGAAACCGTCGCCGTCCTGGCAACCGTCGACCGGGTGGCACCCGCCGTTCTGCATCCGGATGAGCTCGTCGACGCCCTCGTCGAACTCGTGGTTCCCGACGGAGCTGACTTGCAGCCCGATCTCGTTCATCAGCTCGATCGTGGGTTCGTCGTGGAACGCGGCGCTGACCAGCGGCGACGCGCCGATCAGGTCGCCGGCACCCACCGTCGTGGTCTGGCGGCCCTCGCTGGCCGCCTCGGCGCGGAGCTTCTTCAGCCATGTCGCCAGGTACTCGACACCGCCGGCCGGCGTGCTGGTGCCGCCGGCGTTCACGACCGCGCCCGTGCCCGCCGGCGGGTCGATGGCGCCGTGGAAGTCGTTGTAGCTGAGGAACTGTCCCTGGACCGTCGCGCCGGCCGGCACCCCGTACGAAACGCTGGCGGGTCTCAGCTCGGGTGGCGTCCTCGCCGCCGGGGTTCGATCGGATCGCGGCATCGGCAGGGTGGCGACGACGGCCAGGGCGAGGGCCGGCACCGCGATGTGACGCAGTACGGCCAAGCCGCGAAGGCGCGGGTTCATGATTCTTCTCTCCCGGTCGGATCAAGGATCGGCGAACGTGATCAGCCTGGTACATCGGTGCTGGTCACTGCTACATGTGCCAGGTGACAGCTTGGTTGCGGGCGTGAAGATCGGCCGGCGCGGGCGCCGCGGGACGGCGAACCTGTCGGTCGGGCGGCATAGACTTGCAGCGCGATGCGAGCCCTTCCGGAAAACCCCCCATCAGCCGTCGTCACGCCCCCTGTACAGGAGTCGAAGGCGAAGCGGCCATCCGCTCGGCGGAGCGATCCTGAGTCGTTGCTGACCGGGCTCAACGGTCCTCAGCGGGACGCCGTGACCCATGCCGACTCGCCGCTGTTGATCGTGGCGGGCGCCGGGTCGGGCAAGACCCGGGTGCTCACCCACCGGATCGCGTACCTGCTGGCCGAGCGCGACGTGCATCCGGGGCAGATCATCGCGATCACGTTCACTAACAAGGCGGCCGGGGAGATGAAGGACCGGGTCGCCGCGCTGGTCGGGCCGCGGGCGCGGCTGATGTGGGTGTCGACGTTCCACTCGGCGTGCGTACGGATCCTGCGGGCCGAGCACGAGCACGCCGGGCTGAAGAGCACGTTCTCGATCTACGACGCGGACGACTCGCGGCGGCTGATGCAGCTTGTGGTGCGCGAGCTCGATCTCGACCCGAAGCGGTACACCGCACGCGGCCTCGCCGCCCAGGTGTCGAATCTCAAGAACGAGCTGGTCGGGCCGGACGAGTTCAAGGACAGGGCGAAGGGTCCGCGGGAACGGGCGGTCGCGGAGGCGTACGAGCTCTACCAGCGACGCTTGCGGGAAGCTCACGCGCTCGACTTCGACGACATCATCATGGCGACCGTGCACTTGTTCCAGTCGCACCCGCACGTGGCGGAGGCGTACCGGCGACGGTTCCGGCACGTGCTCGTGGACGAGTATCAGGACACCAACCATGCGCAGTACATGCTCGTCAAGGAACTGGTCGGCCCGCCGGACGGCGACCCGGGGCCGGCCGAGCTGTGCGTGGTGGGCGACGCGGACCAGTCGATCTACGCGTTCCGCGGTGCCACGATCCGCAACATCCTCGAGTTCGAGCGCGACTACCCCGACGCGCGCACGATCCTGTTGGAGCAGAACTATCGCTCCACCCAGACGATCCTCAACGCGGCCAACGCGGTTATCGAGCGCAACCCCTCGCGCAAGCCCAAGCGGCTGTGGAGCGACCAGGGCGCGGGCGAGCAGATCGTCGGGTACGTCGCCGACACCGAGCACGCCGAGGCCGACTGGGTGGCCCGGGAGATCGATCGGCTCCGCGACCGCGAGGGCGTACGCCCCGGCGACGTGGCGGTCTTCTACCGGACCAATGCCCAGTCCCGGGTGTTCGAGGAGGTGTTCATCCGGGTCGGGCTGCCGTACAAGGTGGTCGGCGGGGTGCGCTTCTACGAGCGCAAAGAGGTCCGCGACGCGCTTGCGTACCTGCGGGCGATCATCAACGACGACGACACGGTGAGCATCCGCCGGGTGCTCAACACGCCGCGCCGCGGCATCGGCGACCGGGCCGAGGCCAGCGTGGAGGCACTGTCCACACGCGACCAGATCTCGTTCGGGCAGGCGCTGCGCGAGGCCAAGAACGCGCCCGGCATCTCGACCCGCGCCGCCAACAGCGTCGCCGACTTCGTCGCCCTTCTCGACGAGCTTCGGGAGCTGTCGGCCACCCGGCCGCCCGAGGAGGTCCTGGAGGCCGTGCTACAGCGCTCCGGCATGCTGGCCGAGCTGGAGGACAGCCTGGACCCGCAGGATCAGGGCCGGGTGGAGAACCTGCAGGAACTCGTGAGCGTGGCCCGGGAGTACACCGAACGGGTCGAGGCGCAGGCCGCGGAGGGCGAGGCGGTGGCCGCGACGCTGGCCGGGTTCCTCGAGCAGGTCGCGCTCGTCGCCGACGCCGATCAGGTACCCACTGACGACCCCGAGCACCAAGGCGTGGTCACGCTGATGACCTTGCACACCGCCAAGGGCCTGGAGTTTCCGGTGGTGTTCCTGACCGGCCTCGAGGACGGGGTGTTCCCGCACATGCGCGCGCTCGCCGACAACAACGAGCTCGAGGAGGAGCGGCGGCTTGCGTACGTGGGGATCACCCGCGCCCGCCAGCGCCTGTACCTGTCCCGGGCGGTGACCCGGTCGGCCTGGGGTGCCCCGCAGTACAACCCGCCATCCCGGTTCACCAACGAGCTGCCCGGCGATCTGGTTCGCTGGGAGCGCACCGGCGCGGCGTACACGTCGTGGTCGGGGACCGGCGGGGGCGTCGGCGGGCGCGGCCGCGGCGATCGCGGGCGCGGGGGTGGCTTCGCCGGGGGTACGCCCAAGGCGCAGCAGCTCGCCAGCCGCCTCGGCATCGACGGCAGCAAGCTGGCCACCGCGAGCGAGCTGCCGCAGGGACCCAAGGTGTCAGCCGGCGACCGGGTCAACCACCAGCGGTACGGCCTGGGCAGGGTCGTGACGGTCGAGGGCCACGGCCCGAACGCGCGGGCTCAAATCGACTTCGGCGACCAGGTGATGTGGCTGGTGCTCCGGCACGCCCCGCTGGAGAAGCTCTGACCCCTCGCCCGGTCGGTGCGGAACGTGTGGATCAGGAGGCGGCGGCGCTCACGCCAGCGTAGACCGACTCGACCTGGAGCTTGACGTCCACTCCGCGGTCCCGCAGGAACGGGATCGGGTCGGTCGGCGCGCCGTTCACGTGCACCTCGACGTGCAGGTGCGTGCCGTACGAGGCGCCGGTGTTCCCGACCTCGCCGATGACCTGGCCGGCGGTGACCTTGTCGCCCGCCTTGACGAGGAGGCGGCGGGAGTGGGCGTAGATGACCTCGACGCCGTTGGCCTGCTTCACCGTGATCGAGTAGCCGTACCCGCCGTTGTAGCCGGCCGCGGTCACGGTGCCCGCGTGCACCGCCTTGTACGGCGTACCCTCCGGGGCGGCGAGGTCGATGCCGGCGTGCAGCTTGCCCCACCGGATGCCGTACGGCGACGTGAAGGTGTAGTCGTCGAGGGGCAGCAGCCAGACGTCCTGCGCGGCCTGGTCGGGGTTGACCTTGGCGGCGGCGGTCCGGTCCTCGCCGCGGGAGGCGCGTTTCGAGTCGGCGGAGCGGTCGGCGAGTGCCTTGGACGTGACCGAGGCGTTCTCGAGGTTCTGCAGGACCGTGGGGTTGACGGCCTTGGCGTCCGGAAGGTTGGACGCGGCGCCCAGCGCGACGACGCCGGCACCGACGAACGCGGACAGGCCGACGACGGCGTAGCGGCTGCGGGGAGGGGTGGGTACGCGACGCCTGCCGCGATAGCGATCGGGCTCAGACGACAAGCGCTGGCGCACGAACAACCCTCCGTCGGTGGCAATACGGCGGCGGCCACCAACCTGAAACCGCGGTTGAACGGTGGTCTACCGAGCGTCGGTCCGGGGTTAACCGGTTGACAGCCGTGGGCCACGGTAACGAAACGCACCGCGCGTCACAAGTCGCAGCGCCAATTCCCTGACAGTTCGCTATCGGCTTTGCGCAGCGATTGTCCGTATTCGTTACTTATCTCACGGGCGCCGCCGCTAGCTCTCCGTCACCGCGACTCAAACGCAAAGTCATGTGACGCGGAATACAGTATCCGGTGCTTGCGATAATCGGCAACGCCGATCCGGATGGGCGGGTGCCGGCTACCCCGGACGATGCGGCGGGAGTTACCGTTCGTTCAGGGAAACATGGCGGATGCCCACGAAGGGGTTGGCAGATGCACGCACGGATCAGGGTCGTCGTGGCGAAGCCGGGGCTGGACGGCCACGACCGGGGCGCAAAGGTGGTGGCCCGCGCCCTGCGCGACGCCGGCATGGAAGTCGTCTACACCGGACTGCATCAGACGCCCGAGCAGATCGTGGAGACCGCGATCCAGGAGGACGCCGACGCCATCGGCCTGTCCGTGCTTTCCGGCGCGCACATGACGCTGTTCCGCCGGGTATTGAAACTGCTCGCCGAGCGTGACGCGGCCGACATCGTGGTGTTCGGCGGCGGCATCATTCCGGCCGACGACATCGCCGAATTGGAAAAACTCGGCGTGGCCAAGATATTCACTCCGGGCGCGACCACGGCATCCATCATCGAATGGGTACGCGCCAATGTCACAACGCCCGTTGCCTGATTCCCCAGCCGCCGAGAACGCGCACGCCGTCCCGAACGAAGGGGAGAGGCCGTCGGCCCGAAGGCGGCGCCCGGCCGGGGTGTGCGGTCTTGCACAGCGCGTACCCGCGGAGGTACCTGGGGGGCCCGGGTCGCTAGTCTGCGGATGAGGCCTCCCGTTCGACCGGAAAGTTCGACCGGGAGCCCGACATTCCTCACGCTTGCGGCGCCGCGACGACGCGCCGCGGACACAGGTTGGGACGCGGGCGGCACGGCTTGCCGGCGCAGGCGTCGCGAGCGAAAGGAGACACGTGGACCTGTTCGAGTACCAGGGGCGCGACCTGTTCGAACGGCACGGGCTACCCGTGCTGGGCGGCGGCGTCGCCGACACCCCGCAGGAGGCGCGCGCGATCGCCGAGCGACTCGGCGGCCGGGTCGTCGTCAAGGCACAGGTGAAGGTGGGTGGCCGGGGCAAGGCCGGCGGCGTCAAGCTGGCGGCGGACCCGGACGAGGCGGAGGCGCGCGCGGCCGACATCCTCGGCATGGACATCAAGGGCCACACCGTGCACAAGGTGATGCTGGCCGAGACCGCCGACATCACGGACGAGTACTACTTCTCCTACCTGCTGGACCGCGCCAACCGTACGTTCCTCTGTATCGCCAGCGTGGCCGGCGGCATGGAGATCGAGCAGGTCGCCGAGGAGCAGCCGGACAAGGTCGCCAAGATCGCGATCGACGCGAACGAGGGCGTCACCGAGGCCAAGGCCCGGGAGATCGTCGCCGCCGCGCAGTTCCCGGCCGAGGTCGCCGGCCAGGTGGCCGACATCGCCGTGAAGCTGTGGCAGGCGTTCGTGGCCGAGGACGCCACACTGGTCGAGGTGAACCCGCTCGCGAAGGTCGCCGACGGCCGGGTGATCTGCCTGGACGCCAAGGTCACGCTCGACGACAACGCCACGTTCCGCCACCCGGATCACGAGGCCCTGGTCGACCAGTCCGCGGTCGACCCGCTGGAGCAGGCCGCGAAGGCCAAGAACCTCAACTACGTCAAGCTCGACGGCGAGGTCGGCATCATCGGCAACGGCGCGGGACTGGTCATGTCCACGCTGGACGTCGTGGCGTACGCGGGGGAGAACTTCGGCGGCGTCAAGCCGGCCAACTTCCTTGACATCGGCGGCGGCGCGAGCGCCGCGGTGATGGCCAACGGCCTGGAGGTCGTGCTCTCCGACCCGTCGGTGAAGGCGGTCTTCGTGAACGTCTTCGGTGGCATCACCTCGTGCGACGAGGTCGCGAACGGCATCGTCCAGGCCCTCGCACTGCTCCACGAGCGCGGCGAGGACGTCAGCAAGCCGCTGGTGGTGCGCCTGGACGGTAACAACGCCGAGGCCGGCCGGGCCATCCTCGACGAGGCGAAGAACCCGCTGGTCGAGCGGGTGGACACGATGGACGGTGCGGCCGAGCGCGCCGCCGAGCTCGCGGCTGCGGGGAAGTGACGACATGGCGATCTGGCTCACCAAGGACTCCAAGGTCATCGTTCAGGGCATGACCGGCTCGGAGGGCTCGAAGCACACCCGGCGGATGCTCGCCGCGGGCACGAACGTGGTCGGCGGCGTCAACCCGCGCAAGGCGGGCACGAGCGTGGACTTCGACGGCACCTCGCTTCCGGTGTTCGCGAGCGTCGGCGAGGCCGTGAAGGAGACCGGGGCGGACGTGTCGGTCATCTTCGTGCCGCCGGCGTTCACCAAGGCGGCCATCGTCGAGGCGATCGACGCCGAGATCCCGCTCGCGGTGGTCATCACCGAGGGCGTACCCGTGCAGGACACGGCCACCGCCTGGGCGCACAACGTCGCGCAGGGACAGAAGACCCGCATCATCGGCCCGAACTGCCCCGGCATCGCGTCGCCCGGTGCGTCCAACGCGGGCATCATCCCGGCCGACATCACCCCGGGCGGCCGCATCGGCCTGGTCAGCAAGAGCGGCACGCTGACCTACCAGATGATGTACGAGCTGCAGGACATCGGTTTCTCCACCTGTGTCGGCATCGGCGGCGACCCGATCATCGGCACCACGCACATCGACGCGCTGAAGGCGTTCCAGGAGGACCCGGAGACCGACGCGATCGTCATGATCGGTGAGATCGGCGGCGACGCCGAGGAGCGGGCCGCGGAGTTCATCAAGGCGAACGTCACCAAGCCGGTCATCGGCTACATCGCCGGCTTCACCGCGCCCCCCGGCAAGACGATGGGCCATGCCGGCGCGATCATCTCCGGGTCGGCTGGCACGGCCGAGGCCAAGAAGGAGGCCCTCGAGGCGGCCGGCGTCAAGGTCGGTAAGACTCCGAGCGAGACCGCGCGGCTGATGCGTGAGGTGATGAGCTAACCGGAACGCGCCGCCGTGCCTGCCTCGCTCGTTCGGCGGCGCGCCGCGTATCTGCATCGCAGCAGGCCGTCCGGCGTGCAAAAGTAGTCCGCGATGCCGACCACTCCCGACCGTCCCGATGGTCGACCCGCCGGCTCGGAGGACCAGTTCGAAGCCGCCGAGGCCGCGCACCTTGCCGCCCGCGACGCGGCTCCGCTGGGCCGGGCGCGCCGGACGGAAGCGCTCGGCACCGCGGGCGTTGAGCGCCCGATCGCCGTCCGGCGTGCCGTTCCCGAGGGTCCGGCGCAACGCGAGACCGCCGGGACCGGGCCGGAGACCGTCAAGCTGCCCGGCCGGCGCCGTCCGGCCGGGCGGGCGCCACTGCTGGTGGCGGCCGGCTTCGCGACGCTATGGGCGGCGCTGCTGTCC
>JBKOWB010000288.1:0-6955 GCA_046724195.1 Actinomycetota bacterium | reverse complement strand
TGCCCTCGGCCAGCAGCGCACCGAACGCCACGGCGCTCTTCACGGTGCCCTGGAACGCCGGGCCGGCCTCGGTGACGCCCAGGTGCAACGGGTAGTCGCACTGCTCGGCGAGCTGGCGGTACGCCCGGACCATGACGACCGGGTCGTTGTGCTTCACCGAGATCTTGATGTCCCGGAAGCCGTGCTCCTCGAACAGCGAACACTCCCAGAGCGCGGACTCGACGAGCGCCTCGGCGGTGGGCTTGCCGTACTTCTGCAGCAGCCGCTTGTCCAGCGAGCCCGCGTTGACGCCGATCCGGATCGGCACCTTGGCCGCCTCGGCGGCGCGGGCGATTTCGCGTACCTTGTCGTCGAATTGACGGATGTTGCCCGGGTTGACCCGGACCGCCGCGCAGCCGGCATCGATCGCGGCGAAGACGTACTTCGGCTGGAAGTGAATGTCGGCGATGACCGGGATCTGCGACTTCTTCGCGATCGCCGGGAGCGCCTCGACGTCGTCCTGCGACGGCACGGCGATGCGTACGATCTGGCAGCCCGCCGCGGTGAGCTCGGCGATCTGCTGCAGCGTCGCGTTGACGTCGGCGGTGAGCGTAGTGGTCATCGACTGCACACTGATCGGAGCGCCGCCACCGACCGGGACGGACCCGACCATGACCTGGCGGCTCTGCCGCCGCGGCGCGAGGGGCGGCGGCGGCACGGCCGGCATGCCCAGACTGACTGCGGTCACTTCACATCACCTGGCGAAGATCGTGATCGGATTGATGACGTCGGCGGTGATCGTCAGCAGCGTGAAGGCACCGCCGATGAGGATCACCGCGTAAGTGAACGGCATGAGCTTGTAGTAGTCGACGCGGCCGGGGTCGGGCTTGTGCAGCCACGCGTAGATCCACGACCGGACACGTTCATACCACGCGATGGCGATGTGGCCACCGTCGACCGGCAGAAGTGGCAGCAGGTTGAAGATGCCGATGAAGACGTTCAGCGAGATGAAGATCATGAGGAAGACCTGCGGCAGCCCCGCGGCGATGGCCTCGCCGCCGAGACGGCTCGCGCCGACCACGCTGATCGGAGTGTTCGGGTCGCGCTCGGCGCCGGTGATCGAGTGCCACAGCGCCGGCACCTTGTCCGGGATCCGGCCGAGCGCCGCGAACGTTGCCTTGACCAGCGTCCAGCTGAAATCACCGGTGGCCCCGAACGCCTCGACCGGCTTGGACTTGACGCTGGGCGGCAGATCCGTGGTCCAGCCGATGCCGGCCACGGCGACCTGGGTGACCGGGCCCTCCGGGTTGTCGAGCGGCGCGCGCTGCGCGGCGACCAGCTTGACGGTCGTCTTTCCCGGCTGCCCGTTTCGGGTGTACTCGAACTCGGTCGGTCCCGGCTTCGAGGCACGGATCGCGTCGGTGAGCTGGCCGTAGTTGGCGATCGGGGTATTGCCGACCTTGGTGATCACATCGAAGCTCTTGAGGCCCGCCGCGGCCGCCGGGCCGACCTGGTCGGTGCCGACGCCGGGCGTGCACTGCTGCTGCGACACCACGACCTGGACGCACTGGCCGACCTCGATCATGGCGGCCGACTTGAACTGCCCGGCCGCGTCCGCCGGGATCGCCGGGTTGGGCAGGCCGATGAAGATCGCCGCGAACCAGGTCGCCACGAGCGCCAGCAGGAAGTGGGTGATCGAGCCCGCCGACATCACGACCGTGCGCTTCCACACCGGGAACCGCCACATCGCCCTCGGCTGGTCCGCGGGCGCGACGTCGTCGTCCTGCGGCGTCATACCGACGATCTTGCAGAAGCCGCCGAGCGGGATGGCCTTGAGGCCGTACTCCGTCTCGCCGCGCTGGAACGAGAAGATCGTCGGACCGAATCCGACGAAGTACTTGGTGACCTTCATGCCGAACCGCTTGGCGGTGATCATGTGGCCCAGCTCGTGCAGGCTCACCGAGATCAGGATCGCCAGCGCGAAGGCCGCCACTCCCAGCCAGTACAGCATCAGGCTCCTTTAGCCGCAGTCGCGATCATCCGCTGTGCCTGGGCGCGCGCCCAGGCCTCCGCGGCAAGCACCTCCTCGACGGTACCCGGTTCCGCGAAGCCGGGGGCCGCCGAAAGCACACCCTCGATGGTGTCGACGATGCCCAGAAAAGGTAGCCGACCGGACACGAATGCGGCCACACACTCCTCGTTCGCGGCGTTGTAGACGGCCGGCCGGCAGTGACCTTCCGCACCCGCCTGCTTGGCCAGCCGGACCGCCGGGAACGCCTCGCCGTCGAGCGGCCGCAGCTCCCAGTTGTGCGCCTCCGTCCAGTCCACCCCGGCCGCCGCGTCCGGGACCCGGTCCGGCCAGGCCAGCGCCAGCGCGATCGGCAGCCGCATGTCCGGCGGGCTGGCCTGGGCCAACGTCGACCCGTCCGAGAACTCGACCAGCGAATGCAGCACGGACTGCGGATGCACCATGACCTCGATGGCGTCATAGGGCACGTCGAACAGCTCGTGCGCCTCGATCACCTCGAGCCCCTTGTTCACCATCGTGGCCGAGTTGATCGTAACGACCGGCCCCATGTCCCACGTCGGGTGCTTGAGCGCCTCCTCGGGCGTGACGTTCGTCAACTCGGCCCGCCGGCGGCCCCGGAACGCTCCCCCGCTGGCGGTAAGCACGAGCCGCCGGACCTCGGCCGGCGCGCCGCCGCGCAGGCACTGGGCCAATGCGGAGTGCTCCGAATCGACCGGCACGATCTGCCCCGGCCGGGTCACCGCCGCCTTGACGAGAGGGCCGCCGGCCACGAGCGACTCCTTGTTGGCCAGCGCGAGCGTACGGCCCGACCGCAGGGCGCTCAGCGTCGGCGCCAACCCGAGGCTGCCCACCACGCCGTTGAGTACCATGTCGCACGGCCACTGAGCCAGCTCCGTCATGGCGTCCGGCCCTCCGACGATCTTCGGGATCTTGAAGTCGCCGGTGGCGTAACCGCGCCTCTGCGCCTCGGCGTAGAAGGCGAGCTGCAGGTCCTGCACGGTGGACGCCTTCGCCACGCCGACCGCCTCCACGCCCAGCTCGAGGGCCTGGGCGGCGAGCAGCTCGACGTTGCCACCCCCGGCACCCACAGCCACCACCCGGAACTTGTGAGGGTTGCGCCGGACGATGTCGATGGCCTGGGTGCCGATGGAGCCGGTGGATCCGAGCAGAACGAGCTCACGCATGCCCGCTATTTTCGCGGACGCCCGCCGCCGCGCCTATGGCCAACTAGGGAACGGGTGGTCGGACCGTCCCGGGGGTCCGTTCCGGAGCCGATTCCGGGGACGGCGCGGGCACGGGCGCCGCTGGGACCGGAGTCGCCGCGGCGGCGACGGACTCGCGGAGGAAGGTGGCGAGTGCCGCGCGCCGCTCCGGCGGCAGGGCGGTCACCGGAAGCGGAACGAACTGCACCTTGCCGACGCGCAACACGATCTGATCCGGAAGCTCGTCAACCGCGCTGATCAGCGGCCAGCGGAACACGCTGTCCGACAGTTCGCTGCTGGCTCGTACGCCGCCGGCGTCGATCTGGTACGTGGTCGGGCGGCCCACCACCCGCATGCTGTTGCGGGTCGATCGCCGGATCGAGATGGGCGGCACCACCAGGCCGAACGCAAGGCCCAGCGCGATGTAGACGGCCGCCAGCGAGTCCGTCAGCTGCGGGATGACGAGCATGACGACGCCGCAGAGCGCGAGGAACGCGCCGAGGCTCCGCGCGATCAGCAGGCCACGGCGGCTGACATGGCGTACGGCGGCGGTGATCTGGCGCTCGGTGGGCTGCGCCTCGAACGTGAATGGCAGGTCGGGTCCCATGACGCGGATGATCGTAGCGGCACCGTCCCATCTCGTGGGGGCCGCACCTGCGGCAACCGGCGCGCTAGGCTCGCATCCCGTGACTCTCCTACCTGCGCGCGCCGACGTGGTGATCATCGGATCGGGCCACAACGGTCTGGTCTCCGCGGTGCTACTCGCCCGAGCCGGACTCGACGTCGTCGTGCTCGAGGCCGCCGACGTCCTGGGCGGCGCCACGCGTACCGAACAGCCGTTCCGGAACGCACCCGGCCTCCACCAGTCGACCGGCTCCTACCTGCTCGGCCTCATGCCCCCCGAACTGCTGCGGACGCTCGACGTCGACATTCCCGTGCTGCGCCGCGACCCGCACTACTTCCTGCCGACGCCGGGCCCGGCCGGATCGCCGTACCTGCTCTTCGGCCGCGACCGCGAGGCCACCCGCGCGCAGATGGACCGGTTCTTCTCGCCGCGCGATGTTGCGGCGGACGAGGCCCTGGCGGTGGAGATCGGCGCGCTGCGCGCCGACCTCGCGCCGGCCTGGCTGCAGGAGCCGGCGTCCGTCGAGGAGATCGCCGACCGGCACATCCGGCCGCAGCTCCAATCCACCTTCATCGACCTGGTACGGGGCTCGGTCGCCGACTATCTGTCGCGGTTCGGGTTCAAGAGCGAACTGCTGATGAGCATGTACGCGGTGACGGACGGCCTGTCCGGGCTGAACGCCGGCCCGGACGACCCCGGCACCGGCCACAACTTCCTGGTGCACAACATGTGCCGGCTGCCCGGCTCGGACGGCACGTGGATGATCGCCCGGGGCGGCATGGGCACGGTGTCCCGCACGTTCGCGGACGCCGCGCAGGCAGCCGGCGCCCGCATCGTCACCAGTGCCGAAGTCTCGGCCGTCACCGTGTCCTCCGGTGCGGCCACCGGCGTCGTGCTGGCCGACGGACGCTCGATCGATGCCCGCGTCGTACTGGGCGCATGTGACCCCTACCGGCTGATGTCTATGGTTCCGGCGGGTACGCTGCCGGCCCGGCTGACGTCGCGGATGGCGGCCGTGAAGCGGCCCGGCACGACGCTCAAGGTCAACCTCGCGCTCTCGGGCCTCCCCCGCTTCTCCTGCCTGCCTCCCGACGCGCCGTCGCCGTTCGGATCCACCATCCACCTGTTGCCCGGCTCGGCGGGTCTGGCCGGCTTGGCCGAGACCGACTCCCCGATGGCCGCTCTGCGGGCGATGTGGGCGGACGTGCTGGCCGGGCGGCTGCCCGACGAGCCGACGATCGAGTGGTACGTGCACACGACGGTCGACGAGTCCCTGCGCGATGACGCCGGCCACCACTCATCGGCACTGTTCGTGCAGTCCGTCCCGTACGCCCTCGAGGGCACGAGCTGGGACGCCGAACTGCCGGGCTACGTCTCCCGGTTGTTGGAGATCTGCGACCGGTACGCGCCGGGCACGTCCGACCTGGTCGCGGACACGATGCCGCTGACGCCGCCGGGGATCGAGGAGCACTTCGGGATCACCGGCGGCCACATCCACCACGTCGACAACACGGTCGCGTTCGACGAGCGGATGCCGTACTTCACCGGTCTCGACGGCCTCTACGCCGGGTCGGCGGGCGCGCACCCGGCCGGCAGCGTCATCGGTGCGGCCTGCCACAACGCGGCAAAGCGCATCCTGGCCGACCTGGGCCGCTAGCCCGCGCTCTGGGCTTGTTGATCATGAGGTTAGATCGGACAAAGCGGAATTATCGCCGCAGTAACCTCATGATCGACACGGACAGCGGGCCGGGATCACGTGGTGCGGTGGGCTCGGATCTCGTGGCCGACGGACGTCAGGCAGCGGCCGCTGGAAAGGTCGAACTTCCAGCCGTGCAGCTGGCAGGTCAGCACGTTGCCGTCGATGACGCCGAACCGGCTCAGGTCCGCCTTCAGATGCGGGCAGCGGCGCTGGACCGTCCAGTCCCCAAGCGTCGTGTCCTCGGCGTCCACCGACCGCTCGTGCTCGTCGTACCAGCCCTCGGCGTACTGCAGCCGCTCCTCGGAGAGGCACTTGAAGAACGCGTAGACGAACTCGTTGTACTGCCCGATCCGGGCCGCCGAGAAGCGGCAGGACAGGAACAGCGAATTCACCCAGTCGCCCTCGTCGATGTGGATCAGGTGCTCGACCAGTTCGCGCTGGGTCCGGAAGCGGTAGCGCACCTTCTCGTCGGCGTACGGGCGGACCTGCTTGCCCGGAAAGTCCACCACGATCGACTCGACCGACTCCCCGTCGTACGAGACCAGATCGAAGCGGACCGGCCCACCTACCCCCTTGGCCAGGTAGATCGACTCCTCGAGCAGCGGCTCGATCCGCTTCTTCAGCTCACCCAGCACGTCGACCTCGGGGTGCCGCCACGACGCCTTCTCGGCCGCGATGATCGGCGCCTTACGCTCGCGCATCTCCTCGAGGTGCGCCCTCTTGTTCGCGAAGAAGTCGTCCACGTCGGTGGGGTGCTGCGTTTCACAGGAGGTAGTGGTCAACTCCGCGACGGTGCCGGGGAGCAGGACCACCCCGTTCGTGCCGCCGACCTTGGCGTACTCGGTCATGAAGACCGACTGGTCCGGAAAGATGTTGCCCTCGTCGCCGAAGATGTCGTTGAACTGCCACAGCTCGTCGTCGAGGAAGCACGGGGGCCCGGCGATCGGGAATACGTGCGACGCCTTGAGGTCGTCGATGTAGCGCCAGGTCCGGTCGAACTGCCGATCCCGCTTCTGCTTGCCGAACGCGGTCTTCGCGGCCTGCGGTAGCTCGTAGACCATCGGGTACCAGATCGCGCCGGAGAACTGCAGCATGTGCGCGTGCACATGGCCCAGCTCGGCGAACACCGACAAGTCGGTGGGACGGGCGTCGTTCTGGTTGAGCACACGTACGCCGTCATGCTCCACCCATAGCGAGGAGTCGCCGATCGGGCCGTCGGTGGGGCTGATCAGCGCCTGGATCATGATCTTCAGGCCGCTGTCGAGCTCGTACACCTCGTTGCTCTTGGTCTTGAGGAACCGGGTGAAGCCCAGCTCGCGCAGCTCGTCCTCGAGCTGGCTGGTCGGGTACTCGGGCAGCAGCACGGTCGCCTTCTTCGACACGAACCGCCGCAGGTGCTTGGCGTCGAAGTGGTCCCGGTG
>JBKOWB010000166.1:0-4459 GCA_046724195.1 Actinomycetota bacterium | reverse complement strand
CGCCTGACTTCAGGCATGAACGCCATCACCGGTGAGACCGGCGCGGGCAAGACGATGGTGGTGACCGGGCTCGGCCTGCTCTTCGGTGGCCGCGCCGACGCCGGCCGGGTGCGTGCCGAACCGGGCCGCGCCGTGGTCGAGGGCCGCCTCCGGCTCGCCGAGTCGGTCGGCGACTCCGTGCAGGCGCGCATCACCGAGGCGGGTGCCGAGGTGGACGACGACGGGTCCGTGCTGCTCAGCCGCACGGTGACGATCGAGGGCCGGTCCCGCGCGTACGTCGGTGGCCGCAGCATGCCGGTCGCCATGCTGAGCGAGGTCGGCGAGCAGGTGGTCGCCGTGCACGGCCAGTCCGACCAGCTGCGCCTGCTGCGCCCGGCGGAGCAGCGCGCAGCGCTGGACCGCTTCGCCGGCCCGGAACACGAGAAGCTGCTGGAGACGTATCGGGAGGCGTTCTCCCGGTGGCGCGCGGTCGTCGACGACCTCGCCGACCGGCGCCGCAACGCCCGGGAGCGCAGCCAGGAGGCCGACCTGCTCAAGCTCGGCCTCGACGAGATCGGCCGGGTCGACCCACAGCCAGGCGAGGACGACGAGCTGCGCGCCGAGGCGCAGCGGCTCGAGCATGCCGAGGGCCTGCGGGTCGCGGCGTCACTGGCCGCGCAGGCGCTCGCCAGCGGCGTCGAGGTCACCGACGACGCGCCCGACGCGACCCAGCTGCTCGGTACGGCGCGCCGCACGCTGGCGGCGCAGGCCGGCGTGGATCCGGCCCTGGGCGACCTGGCCGCGCGCCTCGAGGAGGCGGCCACCCTCGTCGGTGATGTGTCCGCGGAGCTGTCCGCCTACCTTGGCATGCTCGACGCCGACCCGGCCCGGCTCGAGGCCATCTACGAGCGGCGGGCCACCCTGCGAGGTCTGACCCGCAAGTACGCGGACGACATCGACGGCGTCATCGCGTGGGCCGAGCACGCCCGGAGCCGGTTGGCCGCGCTGGACACGTCCGACGAGCTGCTGGAGGAGCTGGACAAGGAGCGGCAGCGGCTGGCCGCGACGGTCGGCGAGCTGGCCGGGCGGCTGACCGCGGCGCGGCTCGACGCGGCGGGCCGGTTCTCCGCCGAGGTCAGCGTCGAGCTGGCCGGGCTCGCCATGCCGCACTCGCGGGTCGAGGTAGCGGTGGTCCCGCGGCCGGCCGGGCGCGACGAGCCGACCGTCACCGTCCTGCCGGGAGACGCAGCCGTCCCGGTGGAGCTGGCCGTCGGCCCGGACGGCGCCGACGAGGTCGAGCTGCGGCTGACCGCACACCCGGGCGCTCCGTCGCTGCCGCTGCAGAAGGGCGCGTCCGGCGGCGAGCTGTCCCGGGTCATGCTGGCCATCGAGGTGGTGTTCGCCGGCGCGGGCGGCCCGCCGACGCTGGTGTTCGACGAGGTCGACGCCGGCGTGGGCGGTCAAGCGGCGGTGGAGATCGGGCGGCGGCTGGCCCGGCTGGCGCGGACCCACCAGGTCCTGGTGGTGACGCACCTGCCGCAGGTGGCCGCGTTCGCGGACCGGCATCTAGTGGTCGCGAAGGACATCGGCGGCGCGATCACCACCAGCGGTGTGCGGATCGTCGAGGAGACCGAGCGGTCGCGGGAACTGGCGCGCATGCTGGCCGGCCTGCCGGACTCGGACCTGGGCATCGCCCACGCCGAGGAGCTGCTGGCGGTCGCGAGCCGGGAGAAACGCGGCTAGAACCACCGGCGGTCGCGCGTGGAGCGCGGCTGCGGGCCGGTGAGCCCGGCTGGGACCGCTGTTTGGCTTCGCGAGTCCTGGGGCAAGCGCGGCTTGGACCCGGCTGAGCAGGGGCTGTGCGTTCGCTGCGCATAGGGGTGATTTACCCCTTTTATGGGTGACGCCGCGCATGTCGCGTGCGGCGGGCGTGATTCGGCATGTCAGGATGGCCACGATGCGACTTCCTACCTTGCGCCGGACCCGGAGCGTCGAACCGGGAGCTTTCTCTGGCATCGCCCGCCTCGACCGCCGGACCAAGCGCCTGGTCGGACGGTTGCGCCCGGGTGACATCGCGATCATCGACCACGTCGACATCGACCGCGTCGCCGCCGATTCGCTGGTCGCGGTCGGGGTTGCTGCCGTGCTCAACGCCAAGCCGTCCATCTCGGGCCGGTATCCGAACCTTGGTCCCGAGGTCCTCATCCAAGCCGGCATCACGCTGATCGACGACCTGGGCGAGGTGCTGTTCGACCGCGTCCACGAGGGCAACGTGATCAGCATCGACGGCGACACCGTGCTGCTGGATGGCGAACCCGTCGCCACCGGTGTACGGCAGGACGCGGAGACCGTCGCGGCCGCGATGGCGGACGCCCGCGAGGGCCTGTCCGTGCAGCTCGAGGCGTTTGCGGCGAACACCATGGACTATCTCAAGCAGGAGCGGGACCTGCTGCTCGACGGCGTTGGCGTACCGGATGTGACGACCGAGATCACCGGGCGGCACGTGCTCATCGTCGTGCGTGGCTACGACTACAAGGCCGACCTCGACGTCCTGCGGCCGTATATCCGCGAGTTCAAGCCCGTGCTGATCGGCGTCGACGGCGGCGCGGACGCGCTGGTCGAGTCCGGCTACACCCCCGACATGATCATCGGCGACATGGACTCGGTCACCGACGACGTGCTGCGCTGCGGCGCCGAGGTGGTCGTACACGCGTACCCCGACGGGCGCGCTCCCGGGCTGGACCGGGTGCATCAGCTCGACGTCGCGGCAGTGACCTTCCCGGCCGCCGCCACCAGCGAAGACCTGGCGATGCTGCTGGCCGACGAGAAGGGCGCCTCGCTCATCGTCGCCGTCGGAACGCACGCGAACCTGGTCGAGTTCCTCGACAAGGGCCGCGGTGGCATGGCCTCCACGTTCCTCACCCGTCTCAAGGTGGGCGGCAAGCTGGTAGACGCCAAGGGCGTCAGCCGGCTCTACCGGCAGAACATCTCGGGCTCGGCGTTGCTGCTGCTCGTGCTGTCGGCGGTCGCGGCCATGGCGTCGGCGGTGGCCGTGTCGACGGTCGGCAAGGCGTACCTCACCGTGGTGTCCGAGTGGTGGGACAATTTCGTCTTTCAGCTGGGCCACCTCTTCTGACCAGCACCGATCGATCCTGAGGTCGCAGTCGTGATCAACTTCCGGTACCACGTGGTGTCGCTCACCGCGGTCTTCCTGGCCCTGGCCATCGGGCTGGTCGTGGGCACCGCCGCGCTCAACGGGCCGGTCGCCGACAGCCTCAAGGACCAGGTGACGGCGCTCAGCAAGGACAACAGCAACTTCCGGGACCAGGCGAACCAGTACCGCGACGAGCTCAACCGCGCCCAGGACTTCGCCACCGAGGTGGCCCCGGCGCTGCTCAACGGCAAACTGGCCGGACGCAAGCTGGTGCTCATGGCGTTGCCCGGCAGTCAGGACTACGTCGAACAGATCAAGTCGATGCTCACCATCGCGGGTGCCACGATCACCGCCAAGGTGACCGTGCAGGACAAGTTCTTCGACCCGGCGAACAACACCGAGCTGCTCGACCTCGCCGGGGCGGGTGCGCAGCCCACCATCCCGGCGGCCGGGCTACCGCTCAACAGCGACGGCGTGGAGACCTCCAGCGCGCTGCTGGCGCTGGCGCTCACGCAGCGTACGCCGGAGGTCGCCAAGAACGACCTGACGGCGCTGCTCACCGAGTACACGAAGGCGGGTTATCTCGCGGTCGACAAGGACGCCGTGGGCGGCGCCGAGGCGATCGTGATCGTCGCCGGCCTGCCGCCGGTGGACAAGGACGCGGCCAAGAAGGCGCAGTCGGCCGTCACGCTCGCCACCCAGTTCGCCAAGGACAAGCCGCTGGTGGTGGCCGGCAACGGCGTCGGCGACGGCAACCTGGTCTCCGAGGTTCGCAAGGACCCAACCCTGGTAAAGACGATCTCCACGGTGGACAACGGCAGCACCACCCAGGGCCAGCTGGCCACCGCGCTGGCCGTCGTCGAGCGGGTCGTGCAGGGCCGGGTCGGCCAGTACGGCCTCTCCGCCGGGGCGACGTCGCTGGTGCCGAAGTCCGCGGCGTAGCCGGCAGTCCCTAGACTCGACTGCCGGTCGCCGGTTCGCATGTCGGCCCTCGCGAGTCAGGAGTTTGCGCACATGGCCACTGGAGTCTTCCGGTCGTTCGGCATCGGGGCGCTCGCCGCCCGCGCGGCGCTGGCCTGGATCCGCCGCGATCCGCGCGCCGCCGAGCTGCACCGGACCAACTTCCGCGGCCGTACGGTGACCCTCGCCGGCGGTCCCGCGCTCGCCGCCGGGGCTACCGTCGCGGCGGCGATCGGCGCGTCCAGCCCTCCGGTTGCCGCCGCCGCGGTCACCGCCGGCGCCGTGTCCGGTGTGGTCGGCTTCTACGACGACATGGTCGGCGGCCGTCCCGAGCAGAAGGCCGCGAAGGGCTTCGCGGGGCACCTC
>JBKOWB010000213.1:0-5678 GCA_046724195.1 Actinomycetota bacterium | reverse complement strand
GGGGGCCTGGGCGCGCCACGCGGGGGGCCTGGGCGCGCCACGCGGGGGGCCTGGGCGCGCCACGCGGGGGGCCTGGGCGCGCCGCGCGAGGCCAAAGGCGTCATGCAGGGCCGGAGCGCCGCGAACCGCTGGCTTACGTGTCCGTCGGCGGCTCCGCCTTGGGGTCCGGGGCAATCTCGGCCACCGCACGGGCCGACTCCGGGCCGTCCGCCAGCAGGATCGCGAAGCCCTGTTCGTCCAGCACAGGCACCTTGAGCGACAAGGCCTTGTCGTACTTGCTACCGGGGTTGTCACCAACCACCACAAACGATGTCTTCTTCGAGACCGAGCCGCTCACCTTGCCGCCGCGGGACGTGACCGCCTCGGTCGCCTGGTCGCGGGAGTGCGTGGCGAGCGTTCCGGTCACCACCACGGTGAGCCCCTGGAGCGGACGCGGACCGTCTTCGGTGCGTTCGTCCCGCATCTGAACGCCCGCCTCGCGCCACTTGCGGACGATGTCTCGGTGCCAGTCAACGGCGAACCACTCGTTGAGGCTCTCAGCGATCGTGGGGCCCACCCCGTCGACCGAGGACAACTCCTCGACCCGGCCGCCGGCGATGGCCGACTCGATGGCGTCCATCGAACCGAACTCGCGGGCCAGTGCCTGCGCGGCAGTCGGGCCGACGTGCCGGATGGACAGCGCCACGAGCACCCGCCACAGCGGGCGTGTTTTCACCTCCTCGAGGTTCTCCAGCAGCTTGACCGCGTTGCTGCCGAGGCTGCCGTCCTTGTTGACGAAGAACGGCGAACGCAGCAGATCGTCGGCGGTTAGCCCGAACAGATCCCCCTCGTCGGCGATGATGCCCGAGTCGAGCAGCGCCTGAGCCGCCTTGTAGCCCAGCACCTCGATGTCGAAGCCGCCGCGACCGGCGAGATGGAAGACCCGCTCGCGTAGCTGGGCCGGGCAGGACCGGGTGTTCGGGCAGCGGATGTCGACATCGCTCTCCTTGGCGGGGGCGAGCTCGGTGCCACATGCCGGGCAGTGCGTGGGCATGACGAAGCGATGCGCGTCGTCAGGGCGCAGGTCGATCACCGGGCCGAGCACCTCGGGGATGACATCGCCGGCCTTGCGGAGCACGACCGTATCGCCGATCCACACGCCTTTGCGTTCGACCTCGCGGGCATTGTGCAAGGTGGCGAGCGCGACCGTGGAGCCCGCAACGCGTACGGGCTCAAGCACCGCGAACGGCGTCACCCGGCCGGTCCGCCCCACGTTGACGTCAATGTCCAACAGCTTGGTGGTGACCTCCTCCGGCGGGTACTTGAACGCGATCGCCCAGCGCGGTGCCCGGCTCGTCGACCCGAGCCGGCCCTGGATGGCGACCGAGTCAACCTTGATCACCACACCGTCGATCTCGTGCTCGACGTCGTGCCGGTGGTCGGCGTAGTACGCGATGTAATCCCGGACGCCCGGCATCCCGTCGACCCGCCGCCACCGATCGCTGGTGGGCAGACCCCAGGACTTCAATGCCTCGTACGCGTGCGACTGTGAGTCCGGGGTGAACCCGACCCGGGCGCCGATCCCGTGCACAACCATCCGGAGCCCGCGGGACGCGGTGATCCGGGGATCCTTCTGCCGCAAGCTGCCGGCCGCGGCGTTGCGCGGGTTGGCGAACGGGGACTTACCGGCCTCCACCAGCGACGCGTTGAGGTCGGCGAACGCGGACGCCGGAAAGTAGATCTCGCCGCGCACCTCGAGCAGGTCGGGCGGGTTGTCGTCGGCGAGGCGCTCGGGGATCTCGCGGATCGTCCGGACGTTGGATGTCACGTCCTCGCCCGTGCGCCCGTCGCCGCGCGTAGCGCCGCGGACCAGACGCCCCTTTTCGTACGTAAGGTTGATCGCCAGGCCGTCGACCTTGAGCTCGCAGATGAACTGCACGGGACCGCCCGCGTCGCGCTCCGTGCGCTCGGCCCAGGCCTGCAGTTCGTCCTGGTCGAAGACGTTGTCGAGCGACATCATCCGCTCGGCGTGCTGCACGGGGGTGAACAGGGTGGAGAACGTGCCACCCACGTTCTGCGTCGGCGAGTCGGGAGTGCGGAGCGCCGGAAACTGCTCCTCCAGTGCCTCCAGCTCGCGCAGCAGGTGGTCGAACTCGGCATCGGAGATCGTCGGGGCGTCCAGGACGTAGTAGCGGTATTGGTGGCCGCGTACCTCGTCGCTGAGTTCGGCATGCCGGGAGCTGGCCTCCGGCGTCGGCTCGGCGCCGGCTGCGGCCTCCTGGGCACGGGTGGGATGCCCCTCTGCCAGCTCCCGAGCGATGTCGACTTCGGCCTGCGACTCCCCAGCCGGAGCCGCCCCGACCGAAGTCTGCCCAGCCGCCTTCTTGGCCACCGATACCTCCGTTCCCGTTCCTACCGGCACGTTAGTCGCTGCCACCGACATTTTGCCGGTCACGCACGGCGCTCGACGCCAGTCCAGACACCGCGCACGGAGAATCGCGGCCAGCCCGCAACGAACGCGACGCCCGAGTGCGCTCGGTCACCAGACCAGGCAGAACGGATGGCCGACCGGGTCCGCGTACACCCGGAACGTCTCGCCGCCGCCCTCGGTCAACCGCGTCGCGCCGGCAGCGAGCGCCCACTTCTCCGCCGTCTCGATGTCGTCCACCCGCACGTCCAGGTGGAACTGCTGCGGACGGGTGGGATCCGGCCATCGTGGCGGCCGCAGCTCTGGTGCCTTCTGGAACGCGAGGTCAGGTGCGTCGGAGTCGGTGCCGATAGTGACCCAGTCGTCCTCCTCGTCGACGACGTGCATGCCGAGGAGCTCGGAGTAGAAACGGGCCAAGGCCCGGGGATCGGGGCAGTCGATGACGACGGTTTGGAGGTATCCAATCACGCCCGTCATCATGCCCGGCGGGTACGACAGAAACGGAGGACCGTCAGACCTCCGCCAAGCGGCGACCGGCCTCCCGGCAGGCGGCGAGCACTGTGCGTACGTATTGGTCGGGCGCCCCCGCAAGCCCGCACGCCGGCGTGACCACGACCTGTCGCGGCAACCGCTCGGCCAGGAAACCCAGACGCGTCCAGAGAGTTCGTACCCGCTCGGCGATGGCCTTGGAGGACGGCGCCTGACTGTTCGACGGCCGCGTGGGCGCTGCGCCCGCGAAAAGCCCGAGCCCGGCCTCGAGCGCCTCGCCCAGCGGGTCGAGATCCTCGACCAACGCAAGGTCGAGCGCGACCGCCGCGGCCCCGGCATCCCGCACCACCTGCAGCGGTACGTCGGCAGCGCAGCAGTGCACCACGACCGGCACGCCGGTGGCGTCCACGACCGTCCGCAGCGCGTCGGCGGCTTCGGGGCCGGCTACGGCCCGGTACGCACTGAGCCCGCTCTCCGTCGGAACCCGGCCGGCCATGACCGCGGGCAGTGAGGGCTCGTCCAGCTGGAGCAGTATCGATGCCCGGGGAAGGCGTTTCTGCACCTCGGCCACGTGCCGCCGGAGGCCCTCGGCGAGCGACCCGGTGAGGTCTCGAACCGCACCGGCGTCCCGTAGCAGCCGGCCGCCGATGGGCAGGTCGATGCCGGCGGCTAGGGTCCACGGTCCGGCCGCTTGGATCTTGAACGTGCCGGCGTACCCGTCGCCCACCTCAGTGAGCGCATCGAGGTCGCGTTCGAGCAGGTCCGCGGTGCGGCGCATGTCCTTACCGGGACGCGGTGCGGCCTGCCACCGGCCCACGTAGAGCTGGACCGGCAGGTCGACGAGGAGCCCGGCGGTACGGCCGACGACGTCGGCACCGGGGCCACGGTCGGGCAGCTCGGGCAGGTGCGGGAAGTCGGGCAGCTCGCCGAACACGAAGCGCAGCGCCTCGGCGATGTCGGTGCCGGGCAGCGACCCGACCCCGGTCGCCGCGCCCGGGGGCCAGGGAAAGTCAGGCACTCTGCGCCGATCGGACGGCGCCGGTGGTCGACTCGGACGAACCGCTGGCGATGGTGGCCGAGCCCAGCACGATGTCGCCGTCCGGGTCGGGCCGGTAGGCCACGATGGCCTGGCCGGCAGCCACACCCCGCGCGGGGGTGCGTAGCTGCGCGGTGAGCCCGTCGCCGTCCACGGTGACCAAGGCCTGGACCACCTCGCCGTGGGCGCGCAGCTGGACCTCGCACTCGACCGGCGTGCGCTCGCCGTGCCAGACGGGCCGAGTCGCCTCGACGGAGTCGACCGCGAGATCCTCCTTGGGCCCGACCGTCACCGTGTTGGTCTTCGGGGTGATCGACAGTACGTAGCGCGGCCGCCCGTCGGCTGCGGGCACCCGCAGGTCGAGGCCCTTGCGCTGGCCGACCGTGTACGCGTACGCGCCGTGGTGGGTGCCGACCTTGGCACCCGTACGCGCGTCCACGATGTCGCCCGGCGCCTCGCCGAGCCGGGACGCGAGGAATCCGCGAGTGTCGCCGTCGGCGATGAAGCAGATGTCGTGCGAGTCCGGCTTGTCCGCGACCGCGAGGCCGCGCTCGGCGGCCTCGGCCCGCACTTGCGCCTTGGTGGAATGGCCGAGCGGGAACACCGCGCGGTCAAGCTGAGCGCGGGTGAGCACGGCCAGCACGTAGGACTGGTCCTTGGCGGGGTCGACGCTGCGCCGCAGCAGGCCGTCCGTGCCGAGGCGGGCGTGGTGGCCGGTCACGACCGCGTCGAAACCCAGGGCCACGGCCCGGTCCAGCACGGCGGCAAACTTGATCTTCTCGTTGCAGCGCAGGCACGGATTGGGGGTACGGCCGGCCGCGTACTCGGCGACGAAGTCCTCCACCACGCTCTCGTGGAACGGCTCGGCCATGTCCCAGATGTAGAACGGGATGCCGATGACGTCGGCGGCCCGCCGGGCGTCTCGAGAGTCCTCGAGAGTGCAGCAGCCGCGAGCGCCGGTGCGATAAGCCTGCGGGTTGCGCGACAGCGCGAGGTGAACGCCGGTGACGTCGTGGCCGGCGTCATGAGCGCGCGCGGCGGCCACGGCGGAGTCGACCCCGCCCGACATTGCCGCCAGCACCCTCATGCGGACAAGCCTATCGTTGCGACCGGCACGCCATCTCACCGGTTATCAGGCGATCACCGCGGAGCGAAGCGGAGCCGACTAACGCGGTGTCTTCCATGCCGTCGCCCGGCGGGCGCGCTCTACCGCGGCCGGCAGGGCGGCCAGCAGGGCGTCGACGTCCGCCTGCATGGACGTGTGGCCCAGCGTGAAGCGGAGCGACGACCGGGCGCGGTTGTCGCCGGCGTCCATGGCCAGCAGGACGTGGGACGGCTGCGCCACGCCGGCCGAGCATGCCGAGCCGGTCGAGCAGGCGATGCCCTGCGCGTCCAGGAGCAGGAGCAGCGCGTCGCCGTCGCAGCCGGGGAACGAGAAGTGCGCGTTGCCGGGTAGCCGGTCGACCGGGTCGCCGTTGTAGATCGCGTCCGGGACTATCGAACGAACCCCCGCCACCAGGTTGTCCCGCAGTGCGCCGACGCGAGTCGCGTACTCCTGCTGGTTCTTGACCGCGGCCTCGACCGCCACCGCGAAGGCCACCACGCCGGGGGTGTCCAGGGTGCCCGAGCGTACGTCGCGCTCCTGGCCGCCGCCGTGCAGCAGCGGGGTGCACTCGACGTCGCGCCCGAGCAGCAACGCGCCGACACCGATGGGGCCGCCGAGCTTGTGGCCGGTGAGCGTGA
The DNA here is from genome assembly GCA_046724195.1 of Actinomycetota bacterium. Classification (GTDB taxonomy): domain Bacteria; phylum Actinomycetota; class Actinomycetes; order Mycobacteriales; family Micromonosporaceae; genus Actinoplanes. The sequence continues at coordinate 3 of JBKOWB010000213.1, read as the reverse complement.
GCG
>JBKOWB010000284.1:0-3619 GCA_046724195.1 Actinomycetota bacterium | reverse complement strand
AAGGCGGGGCGTCGACGGACGGCACTCCGAGGTCACGGCCGAGGACGAACAGCGCCGGACGACTCGCCCAGAACTTACAAACGAGGGGTCGATGATCGTAGTCCGGGCAGATCAACGGACGTCCGACTCGGCGAAGCGCTCTCACATCTGTCCGACCGTCGGCGCGGGAGTGACAGGATGCTGACTCTGGACAACGGTCTCGGCCCTTTGAACATGTTCTCGCCATTGGTGTGCTTCGTGCTTCCGGTTCGCGAAGGGCGCGTGCAAGACCTCGACGATCCGGCCGACCGTGCAGGGGTTGAGGCTGACGTGTCGTAGGGCCTTGACCGTCATCTTCAGGACGGTGTTCGCCTGTTCGGCGGGGTTCGAGGTCATTTTGGTCGAGCTGGGGCACGGGCTGCGGGGTGAATCACTCGGTCTGGGGGGTGAGTGTGGTTGTCAGTCCGGTGAGGAGGATGTCGAGGCCGCGTTCGAGTTCGGTGGCGCCGTCGTGGGAGGCCAGGACCGGGGCGAGGCTGCGTAGCAGGGGGAATTCGCCGATCGGTAGCCGGTGCAGTCCCAGCCGCAGCAGGTCGTCGGTCTCGTCGGGATTTTCGACGAGTTCTTGTAGCTCGTTGAGTACGTGGCCGTGCAGGAACCCGAACAGGGCCCGGTAGATGTGCAGGGCGTCGGGTCCGCTGAATCCGGCGCGGGTGAGCAGTGTGAGGACGTCTTCGAGTGGGCGCAGGGTGCCCTGCGGGCGGAGCGCGAGCGGGGTGGCCACGGGCCGGGTGACCAGCAGCGGCACCACGTGCGGGTGGGCCAGCGCCAGCCGGCGGTAGTCGCGGGCGACGGTGCGCAACTGGGCGGCCCAGTCGCGATCGGTGGAGTCCACCTTGAGCTGGGCGAGCACGGTCTCGGCGACGCCATCGAGCAGGGCCGCCTTGTTCGGTGCGTGCCGGTAAAGGATCATCGGGTCCCGGCCCAGGGCGCGGGCGAGGCGGCGCATGGACAACGCGTCGACCCCGTCGCGGTCGATGATCTCCAGCGCGGCGGCCAGCACCACATCCCGGGTGATCTTGCCAGTCCCGTTGGGGGCGGCGTCATCGACGGCGCGGTCGGCTGGCGGTGGGCTCATCGCAGCGGCACCTTCTCTCACGTGTTCGAGGCCCACGGTCACCGCGTTGGCGCACGTGTAGACCTACGACGTTGACATCACTCTAGCTACGGCGTTGACTGTAGGTCTACAACGTTGACGTCTGGAGTATGTCATGATCGTCATCCTCGGGCTCATCATCCTGCTCGCCGCGGTGATCGTCGGCGTGGCCGGTGTTCTCGGCAACGGTGGCAGCGCGCATGCGCTCACCGACGGGTTCTCGGTATTCGGCTACCACGTGACCGGCTCCACCGGCACGCTGTTCCTCTACGGCATAGTGGTCGGGGCGGTCGCCCTGTTCGGATTGACCCTGCTACTGGCCGGCGCGCGCCGCACCTCCCGCCGCGGCAGCGCGGCGCGCCGCGGGCTCAAGCAGTCCCGCCGCGAGACCGCCGCTGCCAGCCAGGAGCGCGACGACCTCATCGACGAGCGCGAGACCGCCCGCGCCTACACGGCGAGCACGCTGGGGAACGGCACGCCCCGCGGCGACCGCCATCTCAACCCAGACGACGGTCTCCGGAGCAGGCTGCACCTGCCCGGGCGCCGATCCGCTCCCCGGCAGGCCGCCGCCACACACCCAGAGCCGCTGACCGGCAAGCCCGCCCCCGATGCCCCTGCCGATCCGCCCGCTCGCGCAGAATGACTCACGAAAGGTAGCAACCCATGAGTATCGCCAAGAAGATCGCGCACAAGGCCGAAGCGGTCAAAGGCGGCGCCAAGAAGATCGTCGGCCGCGTCACCGGCAACCGGCGCCTGCAGGCCGAAGGCCGCGGTGACCAGGCCAAGAGCGACGTTAAACAGGCCGGCGCGAAGATCAAGGACGCCTTCAAGCGCTGACCACTCCGCACCGTCGACCCGACTCCACGACCGGCGGCGCGAGTCGATGCTCGGCCTATCGTTCTCCCTCGAAACCTAGGCAGTCACCATGATCGTTATCGGAGAGCCATCCTGCTGAGCGCCGCATTCTTGATCCGGACCTCTTCCACCGCTGTTTGGGTCACTGCCCGGCGTGCCTGCGGTGCGGGGGTGGCCGCCGCCTGATCATCGATGGTTTGTGGACACAATCGAAGATGGCGCGGCGGCCGCTTGCGACAGCGTCGAAGGTCAGCGGCATCGGCCAGCGGTGGACGTTCGGTCCTCTCGCCGACCGGCCGCGCGAGGACGCGATCGCCGAGCTGCACGCGGTCACCCGCGACCACGTGGTCCTCGGCCGCGCCTTGGTGGCGGTGCAGCTCGACGGCTGGCCGGGGTACGACAGGCCGGCTGAGTTGTACCGGGCGGCGGGCGCGGATGCGCAGGTCGCGGCCTCCGAGCTGGCGTGGCAACGCGATCACCGCCCGGAGTACCGATCCCGTCGATAGCCACGACGAAGCGCACAGATACAGATGTTGTAAGCGAGTCGCCTGAGCGGGTGTGAGCTTGACCCCGTGGGACGGACACCTGATGAGGAATCATGTCGGCCACCAGCTCACCTCTCACTTCAACTCGGCAGGGGTACATCCGGGGCCGGCCGGTATGTGGGTCCGCGGAGCGACAGGGTGGCGTGGACCTGGGCGATCTGAGCCATGACGCTAACCTCCGCCAGAGTGCTACTCAGCCGTTCGTCGTCGATCCCGTGGGAGTCGATGAGCGGCGTGACACTCGCATACGTGTCCTCGGCGAGGTTGAGGAGTTCCTCAGATCGGGCGGCGTGCTCGTCGGGGGTCATGCGGGATTCCCTCCTAACGGGGAGTTCATCGCTCCCGTCCTCCCCTACCCTCTTGCAGACTGGCGGTCGTGGCTACGCCCAAGAAACCCTGGCCGCGGGCGCCCAGAACTTACAAGCGAGGGATCCGCGTGGCGGTGAGTGGCATGGTGCGAGACTCGCGGTTGTGACCAGCTCGAAGCGGCCCTGGTGGCAGGTGACGACGACTCCGAAGTACGGCTTCATCGTAAGCGCCCTTTGGGCTGTCATGGCCGTCTATCAATGGATGGTCGTCGCAACCGGCGAAACGGCAACCCTGGGCTGGACACCGGCACGAGCCATGTTCGCGGCCCTGATGACGGTGCTGGCCGCCGTCTACCTGCTGTCCACGATCCGGCTTCGCCGACGACTGCGAGCCGCGCGGAAGGATGATGACAGAGCCGGCGTGACGCCTGGGTGAGCGGACCCAGCAGACTGCCGGCTCGGAGCGAAACGCCTGGGTGACTAGCTGGGTGACAATCGCCAAAGCCTCGGCTGGACTTCCATGGACGGCTATGGACTGTTCTAGCAGCTCGGCGATGGTTCCGCACCTGGTGCTGGCCCGCTTGACGTTGCCTGGGGGTCATCCATGAGGGAGCGGGGTCGGTCAAGTGGTTGGTTTGAGGCTTTTTGTCGCTGCCTGGGGTGACCGGTGGGCATGGCGGAGTGCCGCGGCGTAGCCGTGGTCTCTTGGTCGTGGCGCTGTGGGGTTGGTCGTGTTCGCCAGGGTCCGGGATTCGTGCCGGAGGGCAGGTCGAGGG
>JBKOWB010000217.1:0-34973 GCA_046724195.1 Actinomycetota bacterium | reverse complement strand
CTTCCCGACCGAGCAGGCGGCCTTGAAGTGCCTGTATCTTGTGACCCGCAGCCTGGACTCACCGGGCCGGCCGCGCCCGATGGACGATGCGCTGGAAACCCGTGATCAACGCCTTCGCTATCACCTTCGGTGACCGCTGGCCGGACGCCGAGACGTACTAACCGAAGATGCCAGAAACACCGTTTGCGTTACGGACCCGCTACCGGCGGTGGACGCGTGGCCTGGTCGGTTGTGGCGAGGTGGTCTTGCCGTCTGCTGATTGTTCATGCCGCCAGTGCGCTGATCTTGCTGAGGTTGTGGGCGAAGACGCCCATGTCTGCACCAGATCCGGGCGCCGGCCAGGCCGTCGAGCAGGGTGCGGTCCCAGCCGGATCGGCGTTTGAGGTGGGCGATGCGGCCTTCGCGGCCGGTGCGCCACTTGACCAGGCGACGGAAGGATCGTTGGTGTTCGGTGTCGCGGCGGGCCGGTCCGGGCTGGCGCGGATCGGCCGGGCGTCCACATCGTGCAGGCTGACTATCCGGCGGGCCGAGTCCGGCATGACACCGGCGAGCCAGGAGTGGGTCTGGGCCACCACAGGTGGCGGTGTGCCGCAGCGTCGCGGCCAGGTCGTCGACGGCGCGGCGGAGCCGTCCGGCCCGTCGGCCGGTGGCCGTGCGCAGCGCGCGGCGGGCGTTGCGCAGCACCGGGGCGGCGTCGCGGACGGCGTGCACGGCCAGGTCGGCCAGTTCCCCGGTGATCCGATGCACGACCGCCTGCGTCTCGTCCCGGGCCTGGCGCAGCCGCAGCCTGGAGTTGATCGCCCGGGCACGGCGGCCGGCGGCTGGGTGCGGTCCCGCCACCGGGTGCGCCGGGCCGCCCCGACCGCCTTGATCCGCCCGATTTGGCGGTTCATCGCGCCGATCGCGCCGGCCGGCGGACCCACATCGGTCGGGCGTTGCACGTTGGCCGACACCACGGTGGTGTCGGCCCGCACTTTTCCCACCCGCAGCAGCTTCGCCTTGTTCGCCTTGGCCAGCAACGCCTCGTTGAGCTGCTCGATCACCTCGCTCCCGCACGGATGGTGATCTTCATCAGGGTGGTCGGGTGCGGCACCTCCTGCGGCAGGATCGACTCCCACGACGACGGCTGGTCATTGCGCGTGCGCAGCATCGGGCCTCGATTCCCTTACACCACAACGCTTCCAGCCGATTCTCCCAGCAAAGTGGACCACACAAGTCGAAGAAACGCCGATCAATGCCCGCACTGCCTGACCGGCTTGTTGATCTCACTATTTCAGGTCGAAGTAGTTAGCCCACTGTCGCAGAGATGACGTTGAGGCTTGTCTTCGCGGAAGGGTAACGTGACACTCCCGGCGGTCATGATGTAGGTGGCGTGATGACCATTTACGGAACTAGGCGACCCAACGTTTCGCGTCGCGTACCTGCGTCGTTCTTGTTGTTGGTATCGGTCTTGGTCGCCAGTTCCGCCGTTGATCCTCCCGCTTCAGCCGGGAGCCCTCCCGGACATTCGGAAGCTGCGGAGCATGCGGCAGAGGATCTCGTGGGAACGCCGATGAGCGTCATCGAGCGGAAGACTGCCGAGAACGCGGAGCGGATCTTCCGCGAAACCGGCGTGCGCCCCGGAACGGCGAGACGGGCGCAGGGCACCACGGCCGGCACGGCTACCACGGCGGCCGTGGGTGCGGACCCTGGGCAGTCGGGATCGTGGAGCTCGGTGATCGACACGCCCGTCGTCCCGGTTTTCTCGGCGCTACTGCCGAACGGGAAGGTGCTGATCTGGGACTCCGTCGGCGACAACGCGGCCGAGTCGTATCCGGATCACAGCTTCACGCGTGCAATGGTCTGGAATCCCGCCGACAACACGTACAAGCGCGTCGACCTGCAGGGCTCCAACATCTTCTGCGCAGGCTTTGCGCATCTCGCGAACGGCAACATCCTGGTCGCCGGCGGCAATGCCAACGCACAACTGGACGGGACGGTTCAGACCCACGTCTTCAACTGGCAGACCGAAACGTGGACTCGCGGAAACGACATGGCCGCCGCCCGCTGGTATCCGTCTGTGGCGGAAATGGCGAACGGTGAGGAAACCATCGTCGGCGGAGGTCCCGCTACTGCCGAGGTGTACCAAACGAACGGCGCTATTCGCTCGCTGTCCAACTTCACGAAATACTCCGCCCGCCTCTATCCGTTCATGGGGTCGCGCCCGGACACTCAGCTCGGGCTGTTCGGACCGTACGTCACGGGGTACACCGTCAACACTCCGGGGAATGGCGTGATCACGGGAACCGGAACGCGCGACGGCATTTCGAGGGACTACGGGAGTTTCTCTACGTACGACATCGGCAGGTCCATCGTCGTTGGCGGCGGCAGTATCACCGAGGGCGGCGTCGCGAAGGTCCCTACTCGAACCGCCGTCGTCGTGAACAGCAATACCGGGCTGGTTCCGGCTGTCACGTCGACCGGGTCGTTGTCGACCGGACGTCGGCAACTCAACGCGACCGTGCTCGCTGATGGTTCGGTGTTGGCGACCGGCGGCATGACGAGCGCAGCGACCTCGGGTCTCGTCGATTTGAAGAACGCTGCGACGGCGGCCGAACGCTGGGATCCTGCGACGGGTCAATGGACGGTGCTCGCGAGCGCGAGCCGCATCCGGCAGTATCACTCGACGGCCCTGTTGCTTCCTGACGGGCGAGTCATGACGGGAGGCGGAGGAGTCTGCGGTATCTGCATGGATGTCGGTTACCTCGAAAAGAACGTCGAGTACTTCACTCCGCCGTACCTCTACAGGCGCGACGGCAGTGGTCAGCTCGCGGCACGGCCGGTCATCTCCGCGGCGCCGGCAAGTATCGGTATCAACACGAACTTCGCGATCACGTCCAGTCAGGCAGCGAGCATCAGGAAGGTCGGGCTGGTCGGGCTCAGCGACGTCACCCACGGAGTGGACCAGGGTCAGCGCTACGTGCCGCTGAGGTTCTCGGTGTCTGGCACGACGTTGACGGTCACGGGTCCACCGACCGGTGGAATAGCGCCCCCCGGGTACTACATGCTCTTCATCACCGACTCCGCCGGCGTCCCGTCGGCTGCGAAGATGGTTCAGGTCGCCAAGGGACCGAGGCCGTTGATGAGCGCGGTCAAGAACAGCACGGGGCGGTGTATCGACGTACCTCAGTCGACAACGGCGATCCGTACGTATCTGCAGGCGCACACGTGCAACAACACGAAAGCGCAGGCGCTGACGCGGCTTCCCAATGACAACTCGCTGCGAGTGCTCGGCAACTGCATTGACGTGCCGTCGAGAAATTTCTCGTCCGGTCAGAGAATCTGGACCTACAGGTGCAACAACACCAGCGCGCAAACGTGGCAATTCCGTTCGGATGGCACGATACGACCCATTGGGAATACCGCGCTGTGTCTCGCCGCAGCGTCGTCGCTCAACGACGCGTCAATTCTCATCGCGACGTGTAACGGCAGCTCCCTCCAGAAATGGACGTGGTAGTCGGGCACGCCGACCAATCGTCCAGCCACCCCTGGGGTGGCGGCAGTGCCGGCACCGATCCGGATGACTTGCCCGGACACGTACGCCAGCGCCGTTTCGCGGTTGCTCCCCGGCCGAACCAACGGTCCGTCAGGACTGCCAGGACCAGTGCACTTCCACCCGGGTGTAGGTGATCCGCACGGCCGGTTGGGCGGCCGGTGTGGGAGGGCCAGGCCCGCCTTCGAGGATCCGCGGCCACAGCAGGCGAGCCGCTACGGCCGCTCCAGTCAAAGCAGCCCCGGCTCGTCGCGCCGACCACCGACGCGGCCAGCACCGGAGCCGCCACCAGGCTGCGGGCTGCCAGCCGGCCCACCTCGCCGCATCGCCGGAGGCGGAGCGGGACCGGGATCCGAGCCGGCGCCGGTACCGGCAACGGGGCCGCCCCGGGTTCCGTCGACTGCTGCTCGGACACCTGCGTTTCCCTTCCATTTCACCACGAGCGGCGTCTGGCCGTGGACCGTCACTGACCTCACGGCGGGGATGAATGATTGGTGGAGGTGGATTGTGACCGGTGCCGCACTGACTCCTATCACGGAGCCGGGTCTTGGCCGGTCGTAGGGGCGCTGACCTGGGGTTTAGGACGACCCCTCAAGGTCACCTGACCCCCGAAGGATTAACGCGGTGCTGCACTAGAAGGCTCCGGTGGCGAGGGCCGCGAGTGCCGTGTGGACCATGACCCGCACGCCATATCCGATGGCGCGCTCGTCGACGTCGAAATTGGACTGGTGGAGGTCGAATGTGGCCTCCGAGCTCGGCGTCCCCGTGCCGAGGCGGATCATCGCGCCCGGGACGTGTTCCAGGTAGAACGAGAAGTCCTCGCCGCCCATGCTGATCTCGGCTTCGACGACGTGGTCGGCGCCCAATGCGGCGCCCGCCGCGCCGGCGATGACCGCGGACGCCATCCGGTCGTTGATGACCGGCGGCACGCCCCGGGTATAGCGCACGTCCGCCTCGGCTCCGGTCGCGGCCACGACATCGCGGATCAGCTTGGTGACCAGCTCGGGCGCCTCGCGCCAGGCATCGCGGTTGAGGATCCGCACGGTGCCGCGGGCGTGGCCCTCGCCGGGGATCGCGTTGAACGCCTCGCCCGCTTGCACCGCTCCCCAGACCATGGACACGCCCGCTCGCGGGTCGACCCTGCGGTCGAGCAGCGACGGCACGTCGACGATGACCCGGCCAAGCGCGTGCACGAGATCCGCCGTCAGGTGCGGCCGGGCCGTGTGCCCGCCGGGGCCGGTGAGCGTGACGTCGATCGTGTCGGCGGCTGCGGTGAACGGTCCGGAGCGCACGCCCACCAGGCCGGCGGGCAGTTGCGGGTAGCAGTGCAGCGCGTAGATGGCGGCGACGTCCTTGAGTGCGCCGGCCGCGATCACCCCCGGCGCGCCGGACGGCACGCATTCCTCGGCCGGTTGGAAGATCAGCCGGATCCGGCCGGGCAGTTCGTCCTGGGCGTCGAGCTGGGCCAGCGCCAGCCCGAGGCCGAGCAGTACTGTGGTGTGCACGTCGTGGCCGCAGGCGTGCGCCACATTCACGACCGTGGAGCGGTACGGGACGTCCTTGGTGTCCTGCAGCGGCAGCGCGTCCAGGTCGGCCCGGAACGCGATGACCCGCTCGCCCTCGCCGATGTCGCAGACGACGCCGTTGCCCTTCGGCAGCAGCTGCGGGGACAGTCCGGCGACGGCCAGTTCGCGGGCGATGAGCGCGGCTGTCTCGAACTCCGCGAAGGACAACTCCGGGTGCGCGTGGAGGTGCCGACGGATGGCTACCAGCTCGGCTCCGCGGGAGGCGAGCCAGCGGTCGAGCTGGCCGGGCAGCGGGTCGGCGCCGGGCGGTGGGCCCGGCCAGGACGCCATCGGGGGGCTATCTGGCACCTCGGTCAAAGCAGTGGTCACGTCTGAGTCTCTATCGAAGTCGAAGGTTTGTGGGATTTCCGCGACTCGCGACAGCCTAGACCGAATTTGGTGACGCTGTGCAACGTCATTCCTGTACTGATCAGATCGCGCAGTGTCACGAAAGCCCTGATAAGAGCGTTCCGGGGGCAGCGGAGATGTACTCGGACCGTTATCTAACGCCGACATGGCCCCACCACCTCCTACTACGGGTAACGGATCGTGGAGGTGACACGGTTCAACGTTCACACCGTCGACATCGGCGACGACCCAGATCAAAAGTGCTCCACCGGGTGGTACACGCCCCACACCGCACGCAGTGTGTGACAGACCTCTCCCACGGTGGCACGCAGGCGCAACGCCTCGCGCATGAACGGCAGCACGTTCTCCGTACCCTGGGCGGCCTTGCCTAGATCCGCGAGCGCCGTGTCGACCGCGTCGGTGTCCCGCTCGCTCCGAAGGGCCGCCAGGCGGGCGGCCTGCGCGGCCTCGATGGCCGGGTCGACGCGCAGCGGCTCGTACGCCTCCTCGTCGTCCATCACGAAACGGTTGACGCCCACCACCACACGCTCGCCGCTGTCGATCTCCCCCGCGATCCGGTACGCGGACTTCTCGATCTCCTGCTTCTGGAAGCCCTGCTCGATCGCGTCGACCGCCGACCCGTACGAGAGGACGCGTTCGATCAGCGCGAGCGCCGCGGCCTCGACCTCGTCGGTCATGGCCTCGATGGCGTACGAGCCGGCGAACGGATCGACCGTGGCGGTGAGCCCGCTCTCGTACGCGAGCACCTGCTGGGTCCTCAGGGCGAGCCGGGCCGACTTCGCGGTGGGCAGCGCGATGGCCTCGTCGTACGCGTTGGTGTGCAGCGACTGGGTGCCGCCGGCCACCGCACCCAGCGCCTGGATCGCCACCCGGACCAGGTTCACCTCGGGCTGCTGCGCGGTGAGCTGCACGCCCGCGGTCTGGGTGTGGAACCGCAGCATCATCGATTTCGGATCCTTCGCGCCGAACTCGTCGCGCATGATCCGGGCCCACATCCGCCGGGCCGCGCGGAACTTGGCGATCTCCTCGAGCAGCGTGGTCCGGGCCACGAAGAAGAACGACAGCCGGGGCGCGAAGTCGTCCACGGCGAGGCCGGCGGCGATCGCGGCGCGCACGTACTCGATGCCGTTGGCCAGCGTGAACGCGATCTCCTGCGCGGGCGTCGCCCCGGCCTCGGCCATGTGGTAGCCGGAGATGGAGATGGTGTTCCACTTCGGGATCTCCGCCCGGCAGTAGGCGAACGTGTCCGCGACCAGTCGCAGCGACGGCTTGGGTGGGAAGATGTAGGTGCCGCGGGCGATGTACTCCTTCAGGATGTCGTTCTGGATCGTGCCTTGCAGCGCAGTTCCCGGCACGCCCTGCTCCTCGCCGACGAGTTGGTAGAGCAGGAGCAGCACCGAGCCGGGGGCGTTGATCGTCATCGATGTGGAGACCCGGTCCAGCGGGATGCCCGCGAACAGCTCCCGCATGTCGTCGATCGAGTCGATGGCCACCCCGACCTTGCCGACCTCGCCGTGCGCGATCGGGTCGTCCGAGTCGTAGCCCATCTGGGTCGGCAGGTCGAACGCGACGGACAGGCCCGCGGTGCCATGCGCCAGCAGCTCGTGGTAGCGGGCGTTGGACTCGACCGCGGTGCCGAAGCCCGCGTACTGGCGCATGGTCCAGGGCCGCGAGGTGTACATCGTCGGGTAGACGCCCCGCGTGTACGGGTATTCGCCAGGCCGGCCGACGGGCGCGTCGGACACATCGCCGGCGTCGTACACCGGCTTGATCTCGAACCCGGATTCTGCTTTCACATCGCGATCCTAAATCCTCGTTAAAATCTGTCCGAAATTTGACTTACCGCGATGCCGTGCCTACCCAGCGTTGAGTTCCCCAGAACACCCCCGCACCGACTTTCACAAAGGGGGTACGAACCGGCAAGATAGCGGGGTTGGTCTACGACCCCTATATCCCCCTCGGTGGCATCTCCAGTGACTCAGATTCCGACGTGGAGCGGTGGTAACACCGCTCCGACCAGCGGACGCGCAGCCCCGGGCACGCTCATCGGCGGGCGGTACACGTTGCGTGCCGCGGTCGGCCACGGCGGCATGGGCACGGTCTGGCGGGCGGCGGACACGCTGCTTCGCCGCGACGTGGCCATCAAGGAGGTCATCCTTCCGCCGGGCCTGGCGCCCAGCGACCGCGACGCCATGTATGAGCGGACCATGCGCGAGGCGCGGGCCGCGGCGGCGCTCCAGCACCCCGCCGTCGTCCAGGTCTACGACGTCGTACACGAGAACGGCCGCCCGTGGATCGTCATGGAGCTGCTCGACGCGCGCAGCCTCGCGGACATGGTCATCGAGGACGGCCCGGTTCCGCCGCGGGTGGTCGCGAAGATCGGCATCGCGCTGCTCGGCGCGCTGGAGGTGGCGCACGCGCACGGCGTGCTGCACCGCGACGTCAAGCCGGCCAACGTGCTCATCTGCTCGGACGGCCGGTGCGTGCTGACCGACTTCGGCGTCGCGCGGATGCCCACCGACGTCCAGCTCACGACGCCGGGCATGGTGCTGGGCTCTCCGCACTTCATCTCGCCCGAGCGGGCCATGGGCAGCGACTTCGGGCCGCCCAGCGACCTGTTCTCGCTCGGCGTGACGCTCTATACCGCGGTCGAGGGCCGGCCGCCATTCGACAAGGGCGACCCCATCGAGACCATGCACGCCGTGGTCGAGGACCCGCCGACCCCGCCGATGCGAGCGGGCTCGCTCGCGGACGTTCTGATGGGCCTGCTTGACAAGGACCCGGCCCAGCGCTTCGACGTGCAGACCGCCCGGACGATGCTGCGCCAGCAGCTCGCCGGTCCGCTGGCCAGCAAGGCGCCGCCGCACCTGATGACGGACCCGTACGCGGTCGTGTCCAGCCAGCGACCACCCGCGGCCGAGACCCAGCCGATCCCGCCGCAGCCGACAGGCCAGATCGGCGGGCGGGCCATGCTCGCGCCCGGCGAGTCGCTGACCAGCCACCTGTCGAAGGTTCGGCACGGCGGCGGGCGGCGGCGGGCCAAGGAGACCCCGGACCCGGCCGACACCATGGCAGGCAGCCACACCAGCGCCTTGCCGGCGCGGGAGCCGTGGAACGGCGCCCGCGCCGCTCGGGAGCCGGTACACGGGACCGTGGTGCGCAGCCCGGCAGCCCAGCGCTCCGCGTTCCTCAACAACGCCGTGCAAAGCATCCGGAACACCGGCGAGCGGGTGGTCACGACGGTCCGGGGGTGGCCGCGGAACAAGCAGCTGGCCGCGGGCGGCGCCGGCTTGGTCGTGGTGGTGCTCGCGCTCGTGTTCGCGTTCTCGGGCGGCGACGACGCACGCCCACCGGCGGCCGGCGGTTCCACCGACAAGCCCGTGCAGGCGTCCTTCGAGACGCAGGACTATCAGGGCAACCGGGCGGTCTCGGTCAAGGTGCCCAAGGGTTGGAAGCGCAACGCGGCCGGCAACTGGGTCGACTATGTGGACCCCGACGACTCCCAGCGCAAGGTCCGCATCCTGGTCGAGAACGGCTCGATCACGCCGCGCCGGTTCGCCGAGAGCACCGCCCAGGCCACGCTCCGGAACTCGAAGAACTGCCCGAAGCCGTTCAAGCCCGTCGAGGTCACGGACGTCCAGGTGGCGGGCCACGACGGTGCCCAGCTCGAGTACACCTGCGGCAGCGGCGACACCATGCGGCACGGGATCTGGCGGGAGACCACGGTCAACTCGAAGATGTACTCGTTCTACCTGACCTCGACGGACGCCACGTTCGCCGAAAGCAAGAAGTTCTTCGACGAGATGACCAGAACCTTCACCCTCAGCGCTGCCTGACCGCGTCCAGGCGTGCTATCAATCCCTGATGGCGCCTACCGATGCTGTCGACGACCAAGGCGACGTCGACGACCTGCGCGCCCAGGCCGAGGCCTGGCTCGCCGACGACCCCGACCCGGCCGGCCGCGACGAGCTGCGCGGGCTCCTCGCGGGCCTGCCCGGCACGGCCGCCGAGCTGCGTGACCGCTTTGCCGGTCCGCTCACGTTCGGCACGGCCGGACTCCGCGGCCGGCTCCGGGCCGGCCCGAACGGCATGAACCTGGCGGTCGTGACCCGGGCCGCGGCCGGTCTGATCGCGTGGCTGGCGGCCCAAGGCGGCCACGGTCCGCTGCTCATCGGGTACGACGCCCGGCACGGCTCGAAGGAATTCGCGGAGCGCACGGCCCAGGTGGCCACGGGCGCCGGCCGCGCGGCGCTGCTGCTCCCCCGCCCGCTGCCCACCCCCGTCCTGGCGTACGCCGTGCGGGCCCTGGACGCGGTCGCCGGCGTGGTGGTGACCGCCAGCCACAATCCGCCCGAGGACAACGGCTACAAGGTCTACCTGGGCGCGGAGCTGGGCGGCCCGGCCGGCGCGGGAGCGCAGATCGTGCCGCCCGCCGATGCCGAAATCGAGGCCGCCATCCAGTCGGTGGGGACGCTCGCCGAGGTCAAGCTGGGTGGGCCCGGCACGGTTCTCGACGACACGATCGTCCAGGGGTACGTGGACAGCGCGGCTGCCGTGGTCTCGCCCGGCCCGCGGACCTTGAGCGTCGCGTACACGCCCCTGCACGGGGTTGGTGGTGCGGTGCTGTCCGCCGCGTTCGAGCGGGCCGGCTTCGGCCCTCCGGCGCTGGTCGCCGAGCAGTTCGAGCCGGATCCCGAGTTTCCGACCGTGTCGTTCCCCAATCCGGAGGAGCCGGGCGTCATGGACCGGCTGCTGGCGCTCGCCGCGAGGACGGGTGCCGACCTGGCAATCGCCAACGACCCGGACGCTGACCGCTGCGCCGTCGCCATCCCCGGCATCGGCGGTGCCTGGCGGCCACTACGCGGCGACGAGCTGGGCGCGCTGGTCGCCGACCACTTGATGCGCCGGGGCGTCACCGGCACGTACGCGACCACGGTCGTCTCGTCGCAGCTGCTGGGCAAGCTGTGCCGCGCCCGCGGCGTGCCGTACGCCGAGACGCTGACCGGCTTCAAGTGGATCGTCCGGGCCGCCGAGGATCTCGCGTACGGCTACGAGGAGGCGCTCGGCTATTGCGTGGCGCCGTCGCTGGTCCGCGACAAGGACGGCATCACCGCCGCACTCCGGGTCGCGGAGCTGGCCGCCGAGCTCAAGGCCGAGGGCCGCACGCTCGGCGATCGCCTGGACGAGCTGGCGGCCGAATTCGGCGTGCACGCCACCGACCAGCTCTCGATGCGGGTCGACGATCTCGCCGACATCGCCCGCGCGATGGCGCGGGTGCGGGACAAGCCGCCGGCCACCCTGCTCGGCACGGCCGTCACCCGGATCGAGGACCGGATGCCCGAGGCTGACGTGCTGACGTTCCACACCGCGTCGGCCCGGGTGGTGATCCGGCCGTCCGGGACGGAACCGAAGCTGAAGGCGTACCTCGAGGTCGTCGAACCGGTCGCGGACGGCGACGTGCCCGCGGCCCGGACCCGCGCGGCGGCCGCATTGCAATCCCTGCGGGCCGAGACGGCGGCGGCGCTGGGCCTGGGCTAGGCCTGGGCTAGGTCTGCGGCTGTGCCTTCGGGGCGCCCAGCGCGGCCGTGATGGCTCGGCCCAGCGTGGCCACCACCAACGCGACACTGGGCCGCACGATCGAGTCGTCCATGCTGATGCCGCCGAAGAAACCGGCACCGTTGGCGATCTGCTCCAGCCGCTGGTGGGCGCGGGCGGCCTCCTCGGGCGGCAGCAGCAGCGCGGGCTCCATCCGGGTTGCGATGAGCAGCGTGGCCAGCGCCGCGGTCCGCTCGGTCGGGATGGCGTCGGAGGTCAAAGCGTCGGCGAGCCGCTTGCGGATCTCGATCTCGTAGGCGGGGTCGGCGACCGGGTAGCGGTGGACGTGGATGTACTCGAGCTGGGTCTCGTCAACGTCCCGGATCACACCCCGCGCGACCAGATCCTCGAGTACGTGGATGCGCAGCCGGTGCCGCAGCCGCTGCAGCCACTGCGCCGGCGTGTGCGGGTCGTCCGTGGCCGCCTTGGCCAGGACGGCGTCGGCGATCGGGTCGCCGATCGGGCTCGAGTCGATGACGGTCAGGTAACCGTCTACGTAGGCGATCCGCCCCGCCAGCGCGAGATCGACCAGCACGGCCGCGGACATCCCGAGGTCGAGTCCGATGCGGGAACCGGTCGCCTTGCCGGTCTGGTCGTCGTACGCGAGGAGGAGCAGTTCCTCAGCGAGCGCGATGGAGGTCATGGAATTCAACGATAGTGGCCGCCGTCACGGCGGGCCGCACGGCCGCCCCGACTTCTTACCGATGGGAGCGGCTTGCGAAACTTCGCAGATGGACTCAACCACCTCGCACAGCGGTCCGGCCTTCATACACCCGACGGCGGACGTCGAGACCGGCGCCCAGGTCGGCGCCGGCACCAAGGTCTGGCACCTCGCCCACATCCGTTCCTCCGCCACCGTGGGCGCCGACTGCGTGATCGGGCGCAACGTCTACGTGGACGCGAGTGCCGTGGTCGGCGATCGGGTGAAAATTCAGAACAACGTGTCGGTGTACCAGGGCGTGACGATCGAAGACGAGGTGTTCGTGGGGCCGTGCGCGGTCTTCACCAACGACCTGCGGCCCCGCGCGCAGAACCCGGACTGGAAGATCACGCCGACGCTCGTGCGGCGCGGCGCGTCGATCGGCGCGAACGCGACGCTGGTCTGCGGCGTCGAGATCGGCGAGTACGCGATGATCGCGGCCGGCTCGGTGGTCACGAAGAACGTGGAGCCATACCAGCTGGTGGCCGGCAACCCCGCCCGCCCGAGGGGCTGGGTCAACGAGCAGGGCGAGATCGTCTCCCGCGAGCCGGTCCGTTGACGGCTGGCGGGCGGGGCCGATGGCCCCGCCCGTCGCAGCTGAGCTGTCCCCGCCGGTAACCGGCGTTCCTAACCTCCTATGACGATTCGGCGGATTCCGGGCAGCCGGTCCGGGTCGGTGGTGCGGCGGCCGTCCACCAAGACCTTCACGCCGGGCAGGTCGGCGCTGGACAGCGCCCGGTACTCGGCGTGGTCGGCCTGCACGATCGCCGCGCCGATCGTCTCGCCTCCGTACGGCGGCAGCCCGTGCGCGGTCAGTTCGGCGGCGCTGTACATCGGGTCCGAGACATACGGCACCGCGTCGCGCTTGCGCAGCTCGTCGACCGTGGCGAAGACGCCGGAGAACGCCGTTTCCTTGACGCCGCCGCGGTACGAGGCGCCGAGGACCAGCACGCCCAGCCCGTCCAGGTCACCGACCGCGGCGGCGAGCAGGTCAACGGCGTACGCCGGCATCGCCGCGTTGGCCTCGCGGGCGGCCCGGACCACCGTCGCGTCCGGGTCGTTCCACAGGTATAGGCGGGGGTAGACCGGGATGCAATGCCCGCCGACCGCGATCCCCGGCCGGTGGATATGGCTGTACGGCTGCGTGTTGCAGGCGTCGATGACCAGGTCGACGTCGACGTCGATAGTGTCCGCGTAGCGCGCGAACTGGTTCGCCAGTCCGATGTTGACGTCCCGGTACGTGGTCTCGGCCAGCTTCGCCAATTCGGCCGCCTCCGCCGAGCCCAGGTCCCATACGCCGTTCGCGCGGCTCAGGTCCGGGCGGTCATCGAAGTCCAGCACGGCCTCGTAGAACGCGATGCCCCGCTGCGCCGAGGCGGCGTCGATGCCGCCGACCAGTTTGGGGTACTTGCGGAGGTCGGCGAAGATCCGCCCGGTGAGCACCCGCTCAGGGCTGAACACGAGGTGGAAGTCGCGACCCGCGACGAGGCCGGAGCCCTCCTCGAGCAGCGGCGCCCAGCGATTGCGGGTGGTGCCGACCGGCAGCGTGGTCTCGTAGCTGACCAGCGTCCCCGGCCGCAGACCGCGAGCGATGTCCCGGGTCGCCGACTCCATCCAGGTGAAGTCGGGTACGCCGTTGCCGTCGACGAACAGCGGAACGACGACGACGACCGCCTCGGACTCGGCGACCGCGGCGGCGGTGTCTGTGGTGGCCGACAGCAGGCCGGCGTTGACCGCCTGCTTGAGCTTGACGTCCAGGTCGGCCTCGCCGGGGAACGGGGCCAGCCCATCGTTGACGCTGCGCACGGTGGGCTCGGCGATGTCCGCACCGATCACGGTGTGGCCCTTCGCGGCGAACTGGACGGCGAGCGGCAGGCCGATCTTGCCCAGAGCGACGACACAGATCTTCATGCTGGGGTATTTCCTCCTTGTGACGCCTAGCGTGCGCGGCGTTGCCGCAGCTTGCGCATGAGACGACCAGCGATCCTTCGGGGGGTGACGGGATTGATCACGACGCCCAGGCGCAGGTAGTCGTCGCAATCGGTGTGCACGACGTAGAAGCGTAGGCCACGCCGGTGAAGGATCTTTCCGGCGGCCGTCAGGTCGAGCCCGGTCACGTCGTCGGAGTAGGACTCGCCCCGCGTCGTCCAGCTGAACCGGATCCGTTGCCGGCGGCGCTCGCGTTCCCCGGCCACCAAGTCGCCGACCGCGAACTCCGCGCGCACGTCCGTGCCGCCGCTTGCGGGGGTGAGCGTGAGCCGGCCCGGACGCTCGCCCGCCGCTACCTTCGCCGGCGGGTCGGTGGGCTGGTCGAGGCCCGGCATAGCGCTGTGCCAGCCGACCGCGAGCATCCGCCGTCCGCCCGCCTCGCGGGTCCACCGGACATTGGCGGGGCCGGTCTGGTGGACGAGGCTGCGGATCGCGGTGGACGCGTCGTACCAGGCGTCGGGGAAGCCGCGGTCCGGGTCGCGGAAGCCGGGCAGCGCCGCATAGAAGCGGTCGCCGTCGGGTACCACTGGCGACAGGCCCTGCTTGGCGTAGTGCCGCGCGACCGCGATCAGGTCGTCGAGCGTCCCGTGCTGCGCCACGCTGATCGGGATGCGGCGATACACGTCGAGGTTCGCGCGGATCGCGTCGGTCAGGTACGTATCCGCCAGTTTGCGGACGCCCTCCTGGACGCGCCGCTGCTCATCGCGATCGGCCGCGAGGAAGCGGTCGCCCAGCAGCTTGGCGATCTCCCACGAGAAATGCCGGTGGAGCACCCGCTCGCGGGCCAGCGGATCGGTGAGCACGTCGGCCGCCGTGTCCATGATCGCGGCGGCGTCGCGCACGAAGCCGTCCAGCGAGGTGCGGTAGGTGATGTTGCTCGAGTCATTGCGACGTCGGGCGAAGTAGAAGGTGTAGTCGGCCCGTACCGCAGTCCGGCGGGCCGCCACCACCGCGCGCAGGGTGAACGGCTGGTCACTGTAGGAGCGGAGTTCCTCGGGATAGCGCAGACCGTGGTCCTCGATCAGCGACCGGCGGAACAGCTTGGTGTTCGAGAGCGCCCACGGCAGCGCCGAGTCCGTCAACGTGATGTCGTCGCGGTTGCCGGGCTCGTACACGGCTTGGTTGACCACCCGCCCGCCGGCGCCGACCAGCCGGCCCAGCACGATGTCCGCCGCCAACTCGTCGGCCGTGGCGACCAGCCGGGCCAGCGCCTCAATGCCGAGGTAGTCGTCAGCGCCGAGGAAGAAGACGTACCGGCCGGTGGCGATGCCGAGCGCTCGGTTGCTCGGCGCCGCCGGTCCGCCCGAATTCTGCTGGTGCACGACCTTGACCGTGCCGGGGTACCGCCGCGCCCACGCGTCCAGCTCGGCCCCGCTCGCGTCGGTGGAGCCGTCGTCGACCGCGATTACCTCGAGCCGGTCAACGCCGATGCTCTGGTCCAGCACGGAGGCGAGGCACTCGGTGAGGTAGGGCATCGTGTTGTAGACGGCGATCACGACGCTCACATCGGGAACGCTGTTTGCGGGCACGTCCGACCTCTCGCTCGACCGCTCGAGTCCACCCGGAGCTCGAGGTGGACGGGAGTCTAGCGCGATGTCCTTTCCGGGCGTGTCATGGCGCTTGGTCGCGCCGGTTTACGACGCGTTAGCATGGACGCCTCATCTGGACAAGGGTGGTCAGCCTCCTATGACCCTCCTTACTGAGGCTGAGGCCTCCGCGTACTGGAACGAACGCCATCAGCGCGAGAGCGATCTGAGGGCGGGCGGCGACATCTCGTTCGACGAAGCCACGAACCGGATGTTCTACACGCGGCGGCTCGCCATGCTGATGGAGATCGTCGGCATGCAGACCGATCCGGCGAACCCCCTGTTCCTGCTCGACGCCGGCTGTGGCAAGGGCTGGTTCAGTCGCGAGCTGGCTCGGTTCGGCCACCAGGTGGACGGAATCGACGGCAGCGACGCGGCGATCGAGCAGTGCCGATCCCTCGGCGGTGGCCCCCGCTTCCATCAGTCCACACTGTCCGCGTGGCGCAGCCCGTGGCTGTACGACGTCGTCTTCTCGGTCGACGTCGTCTTCCACATCCTCGACGACGCCGAATGGGAACGGTCGGTCCGCAATCTCGCCTCGCTGGTCCGGCTGCGCGGCAAACTGATCATTGCCGACTGGGGCGAGGAGGGCGATCGGGTGTACGGCAATTACCAGATCGTCCGCGGCCGCCAGCGATACCTGCCGCTGCTGGCCGAGTGCGGTCTGCGGTTCGACGACTGGCGATCGTACGAGTTCCGGCGCAGCCCCATCGGCCTTTACACCTTCACCCGCACCAGTTGATCGGATCGGCCACGACGATGCTCCTCCATGAACTCCTGCCTTTGGTGGGCAAGACCACCGAGGTCGTCGAAGTTGGCGACGGCGCGTTGCGCGAGCTGCTGCGCGTCCCCGACGACATCCCGCACAGCCGGTTCGAGAACGACCAGTCCCTGCCGGAGGGGACGACCGTCGTCGGGTTTCTGGGGCCCAAGCCGGACACCCAGGTCGACGCCGAGGCGATCGCGCCGGCGCTGCGTGCGCTGCCGGTCGGCGGTCGAGTCGTGCTGTTGCTCGGCTGGCCGATCGAGGAACTGCCCTATCACCTGCTACTGAGCCCGCTGGTCGACGCGGAGTGTCAGGTGCTGCAAGTCGTACCGCTGGACAAGGCCCACCGGTACGGAGCGTACGGCGCGGTCCTGGCCGCTCGGGTAGCGCAGCTCGCGCCGGCCCGCGGGTATCTCGACGAGTCGCCGATCGAGCTGCCCGGCGAGGAGCCTGGTCTGCGGACGCTGTTGCGGCTGGCCGCGGAGCACGTCTTCGGCGACATCGTTGCGCGGCCGACGCGGCGCGCCCTGGGGGAGGTTCGCGACAAGACCGCCGAGCAGGCCCAGCGGATCCGCGACCTGGAGCGCGAACTGCGTACACGGGACCAGTTGCTCGAGGCGGCCGAGCAGCGCTTGGCGTCGGCCCGGGACGACATCGAGCGGCTCCTCGCCTCGGCTCCCTATCGGGTGGGCAGCACGCTCGTGCAGGGCGCCGGCAAGCCGGCCCGGGCACTCGTCAGCGTGCCAGCGGGGCTCGTCCGGGTGTGGCGCCACCGCGGGAACCGCCGGTCGGGCCCGACCGGCTAGGGTGGCGTCGACATTCAGCCACGAGTCCCGGGGAGACAACGAACGATGAAGGTCATGAGCGTGGTGGGCGCCCGCCCGCAGCTGGTGAAGCTGGCGCCGATCGCGCAAGCCTTCAGCGGTACGGAGCACGAGCACGTGATCGTGCACACCGGCCAGCACTATGACGTCAACCTGTCCGACGTGTTCTTCGCCGGCCTCGGCATCCCCGACCCCGACGTGCATCTGGGCGTCGGGTCCGGCAGCCACGGCGTGCAGACCGGCGCCGTGCTCGGCGCGATGGACCCGGTGCTGGAGCTGGAGCGGCCCGACTGGGTCCTGGTGTACGGCGACACCAACTCGACGCTCGCCGGTGCGGTCGCCGCGGTGAAGATGCACATCCCGACGGCGCACCTGGAGGCAGGCCTACGGTCGTTCAACCGGCGGATGCCGGAGGAGCACAACCGGGTCCTCACCGACCACGCCGCCGACCTGCTGCTCGCACCGACCGAGGAGGCCGTCCGCCATCTGCGGGACGAGGGCCTGGCGGACCGTACCCAGCTGGTCGGGGACGTGATGGTAGACGTGTGCCTGCGGGTCCGCGACGACATCCTGGCCGGGCGGCACAGCGCCCCGGCGCTGCCGGAGGGCATCGACCCGTCCGCGCCGTACCTGGTGGCGACGCTGCACCGGGCGGAGAACACGGACGACCCGGCCCGGCTGGCCGGGCTGGTCGGAGCGCTCGCGGAGCTGCCAGTGCAGGTGGCGCTGCTGGCCCACCCGCGGCTCGTGGCCCGCGCCGAGGCCCAGGGCCTCAAGCTCGCGCAGGGCGCCGTGCGCGTCGGGCAGCCGCTGCCGTACGCGGCGATGATCGCCGCCGTGCTCGGCTCCGCCGGTGTGGTGACCGATTCGGGCGGCCTGCAGAAGGAGGCCTACCTGTTGGCCCGGCCGTGCACGACGCTGCGCAGCGAGACGGAGTGGGTCGAGACCCTGGCCGACGGCTGGAACCATCTGGTCCCGGACCCGGCCCGGCTCGGCGCTTCCTGGGCGGAGCTGGCTACCCGGCCGGCCCCGGACGCGGAGCGCGGCACGCCATACGGCGACGGCCGAGCCGCCCACCGCGTGGTAGAGGTCCTAGCCCGGAGACAAAGCTAGCTAGCTGCACGTCCCTTAGCTCGGCTTGTTGTCCAGGTACGGCCTGCGGTCCAGGGCCGTGGTCGCACGCACCTCCGGGTACCGCTTGGCCAGGCGCCACGCCAGCGGGATGGCGGGCGTGTCGGCGGCGACGATGCGGTCGGCGCTGGCGAGATCGAGCGCCTCGACCGGCCCCCGCCCCCGGCGCACCAGGATCCACGGGCGCAGCAGCCGGAACGCGGGCCAGAACAGCCTGCCGTGCACGCCGCGAGACACCCACTTCTGCCCATGGCTGATGAAGGCTATGGCCCGGTCGAGCGGCTTCAGCATCTTCCGGTCCGAGGTGAGCGACTGTGCCTTGCCCAGGACCTTCGCCGGGAGCTGGAACACCAGCGCCCGTTCGTAGCGGCGGAGCGGCACATCCCGCAGCTCA
This sequence comes from Actinomycetota bacterium, assembly GCA_046724195.1. Classification (GTDB taxonomy): domain Bacteria; phylum Actinomycetota; class Actinomycetes; order Mycobacteriales; family Micromonosporaceae; genus Actinoplanes. The sequence goes on along the minus strand of JBKOWB010000217.1, from coordinate 16,522 downwards.
GCGTTCAGCACCGTGCTGATCCGGACCCGCGGGTCCAGCTCGACGTCCTCGGTGCTCTTCGACTCGGCGAGCACCAGGTCGACGTCGACGCCGGCGGCGACCAGCTCGGACACGTAGTTCTGCACCCGTTGCTGGGGCCGGTAGCTCAGCGCCAGCACCACGACCCGTGGCCGGGTCCGCGTGGTCGAGTCGACGCTCATGCGGACGCCTCCGAATCGGGCACGGGTTGACGCACGAGGGAAAGCATCCGCTCCGCCAAGGGCTCCAGCAGGGTGTCGCGCTGATACTGGTCCGCGTACCGGCGGGCGGCGGCGCGCAGTTCGGGGCCCGCGTCTCGGGCGGCCTTGCCAGCCGCGATGAACGACTGGGCCAGCTGATCGATGTCCAGGCTGTCGGCGGTGAACCAGAGCGGGTAGTCCCGGAGCACCTCGCGCGCCGCGATGTCCGGCGCGTGCACGGACACGATCGGCCGGCCGGTCGCCATGTACTCGAAGATCTTGCCGGAGGTGACGTACCGGCCGCCGCCGGCCAGGAAGACCAGGACGTCGCTACCGGCGTACACGGACGAGACGTCGGTCTTGGAGACCGGACCGCGCAGCCGGATGCCGGTGTCGAGCGCCGGGTCGACCTTGCCGTGCAGGTTGAGGCCGAGCCGCGGGAGGAAGCTCGCGTGGCTGTGCCGGAAGAAGCCCAGGTGGCCGTAGATGTTCAGCTCGGCGCCGGCCAGGTCGGGGTGGGTACGGGCGCGTTCGAAGGCCGCCGCCATCTCCTCCACCGGCTGCTTCGAGGTGACTGTACCGAGGTATCCGAACGTGAGCGGACGCCGCCGGTCGAGCACGGCACCGGGCTGCTCGGGACCCACGTCGAGCAGGTCCGGGTCCCAGCCGTTGGGGACGACCAGCATGCGGTCGGCGGCGTCCGGGTAGCGCTCGGCGTGCCATTCGCGCAACGCGTTGTTGACGAAGACGGTGGCGGCGGACTTGCCGATCACCCGGCGTTCCCATTTCCACGCCGGGTGTCCCTTGGGGAAGGCGGGCCCGTCCGAGAACAGGTCGAGCGTCCACGAGTCGCGGTAGTCGATGACATACGGCACGCCGGTGAGCCGGCGGATCGCCCACGCGGCGGCGAACGCCGCGAACGGGTTGCCGGTCGCCAGTACCGCATCGAACTTCTCCCGGCGGTGCAGCTTGACCGCCCGCGCGATGGAGGACCGTGCCCAGGAGACGTACTGCTCCGGGAACTGCTTCGCCTCACGCCACTCGAAGAAGCGCTTGGCCACGGTCGGCAGCGTGCCCCGGAACCAATTCATCTCCCGCAGCTCGTGCTCCCAGCGGTACAGGTTCAGCTCGGGCCGCTCGACCGTGATGCGTGGGTCCACGGTCTCCAGGAGTTTCTCGTCCACCGAACCGACGACGTCGTACAGGAACGGCAGCGGCGCGGCGAAGACCGTGACGTCCCAGCCCGCGTCCGCGAAGTGGTTCGCCGTCGCCCGCGTGCGGTAGACGCCGCTGGCCCGCGACGGCGGGAAATAGAAGGCCAGGTACAGCAGACGCGGCCGCCTGGGTCCGGTCGATGTCATGAGGCTTCCTCCCCCGAGGCCACCGGCGCCAGGATCTGGTCGATGCGGAATGCGACCGCGGGCGGCGCGCCCGTGGCTGCCGCCATCCGCTCGACGATGCGCTGACCGGCGGTGAACGACAACGCGTCGGTGACGACGATCGCGTCCACCGCGCCACACTGCCGGATGAACACGTCGAGTTGCTTGTGCACCCCGTCCGGCCAAAGACGACCGTACACGGGACGGAAGGCACGGCGGTGCACGCGGTTCGCGAAACGGCGGTCGTACGCCGCGACCGCGCGACCGGCCCGCTCGGTGCCGAAGCCGGCGAGGCGGCGCAGCAGGAACCGCGGGCCCTTGAACAACACTACGGACTCGGCCGTCAGCGGCCAGTGCCTGGGGAAATCGGTCAGCGACCGGACATCGACGCCAGGCGCGAAGGTCTCGTCCGCCCAGGGCGCACGCCTGGAGACCAGCACCACCGCGCTGCCGCCCGACTCGGCGACCGCACGGCTCTCCTCGGTCACCGCCAGCCGCCGGCTACCACCTAGGGCCAGGAACAGAACTCGCATGACGCTCCATCAAAGACTATTGCCGGGCCCGACCACACCGCTAGCGGCGGTGGGAAACCAGGCGTCGTGGTGCAGCCGCGCCACGGCTCGGTAACCGAAGCGATCAGCCAGCGCGCGGCGCGCCACCTCGATGTCGACGCCCGCCGGGAAGCGATCGCGCAGCCGCCGGTATCCGGCCACGATGGCCTCGCTGCCGTCCTCCACGTCAATCAGCTCACCGGCGTCGGACTCGACGCCGGCCAACGTCTGCTGCGGACCTCCAGAGCGCGTGACGATCACCGGCATGCCGGCCGCCACCGCCTCCACGACCACCACGCCGAACGTCTCGTAGCGACTGGGGTGCACCAGCACGTCGTGATCGTGCATCAGGCGCAGCGCCTGGTCCGGTGCGACCGCTCCGACGAAGGTGACCGCGTCGGCGACGCCCAGCTCGGCCGCGCGCTCGGCCAGATTCGGCCGCAACGCTCCCTCACCGACGAGCGTCAAGGTCAAGGAGGGATCCGAGGTGCGGCAGATGGCGAAGGCCTCAAGAAGCCACCGCACACCCTTGCGCTCGATGAGGCCGCCGACGAACAGCCACCGGCGAAGCGCGGTTACCGGCTCCGACCTGCGTGCGTCGAAGTCGATCGGGTTCGGAATGTGCTGCAGCTTGTGCGCGTACTGGGGAAAGGCCGCGGCGAGTTGGTCGTGCAGGGGATCGCCGACGACAAAGAACGCCTCACACGCTGCCAGCACCTCGGCGTAGCCGGCGTTACCCTCCGGCTCCGCGAGCATGCGATCCAGGAAAGTGCTGTGCTCGGTGACGAAGAGCCGCGCGTCACCACGCATGTGGCGCAAGGCGGGCAGGCCGCCGAGCAGACCGACGTGAGCATGCACGACGGGCGCAGTGAGCGGCTTCCCGCCGAGTGCCGCGCCCAACGCGTCCGACGTACGCCGGGCCTGCTCCGCGAACGTCTGCCCGCTCGGCATGGGCACCGGCACGGTGACCAGCTCGGCGCCCCCGACGGTACGGCTGGACAGGCTCGCGTACGGCAACAACGCGCGGAACGCGTTACCGATCTCCGCATCGGCCGCCGGCGTCAGCTTCCCGGCCCAAGCGTCGCAGTGGTAGACCGTCGTGTGGGTGCCGGGTGCCGTGGCCGCGACCATGGCGTGGACGAACGCCCCGCGGAATGGCAGCTGGGCACTCGGATACCACGGCGTGACGACCGCTACGTCCTTCGACATCACGCCGGATTCGGGGGTATGGCGACGGTGATGCCGCCCTCGGCGGACTTCAACACGGCCGCGGCGACCTCCACCGTACGCGTGCCCTGGCGCAGGGTGACGATGTCGCTGTCCTTGCCCTCCACCGCGTCGCGGAAGCGCTCGTGCTCGACCAGCAGCGGCTCCCGCTTCGGGATCGCGTACCGGATCATGTCTCCCTCCGCGACGCCGCGGAACGCACGCAGCGCCTCCCATTCGGTGCCGACCGCGCCGTTCGCGTAGAACGTGAGGTCGGCGGTGAGCGTGTCGGCGACGAAGCAGCCCTTCGCGCCGGTGATCACCGTGGATCGCTCCTTGAGCGGGCTGAGCCAGTTGACGACATGGTTCGCCATCAGGCCGCCGTCCAGGCCGGCCACCGCGGAGACCATGTCCTCGTGCGGGCGACCGCTGCGCGACACGGTGTACGCGGCGACATGCACGTACTCGCGTCCGGTAACCCACGCGGTCAGGTCGATGTCGTGGGTGGCCAGGTCCATCACCACGCCGACGTCGGCGATCCGGCCCGGGAACGGGCCCTGCCGCCGGGTCACGACCTGGTACATGTCGCCGAGCTCGCCGGCCTCGAGCCGGGTCCGCAGGCTCTGCAGCGATGGGTTGTACCGCTCGATGTGCCCGACCGCGCCGACCAGGCCCTTGCGCTCGAACGCTTCCACCAGCCGGCGCGCCGCCCCGACGGACGGGGCCAGCGGCTTCTCGATCAGCGCGTGCACGCCGGCGTCGGCGAGCCGCAAGCCGATCTCCTCGTGCAATCCGGTCGGGCAAGCGATCACGGCGTAGTCGAGCTGCAGCGCGAGCAGCTGGTCGAGGTCCGCGACCACCGGCACACCGAACGGCGCGGCCGCGCCGGGCGCCGGGTCGAGCACGCCGACCAGCTGCACGCCGTCGAGGGAATTGAGTACGCGGGCGTGGTTACGCCCCATCGCGCCGAGGCCGATCAGCCCCGCCCGGAGTCCGGCCGCCGCGCTCATGATTGACCCGCCACGGTGTTGACGGCGTCCACGATCCGGTCCAGCTGCTCCTCGGTCAGGCTCGGGAAGACCGGCAGCGAGAGCACCTCCTCGGCGGCACGGTCCGTTTCCGGCAGCTTCCAGTCGCCCACCGTGCCCGCTTCCGTCAGGTACGGCCGGAGCCGGTGGATCGGCGTCGGGTAGTAGACCATGCTGCCGATGCCGCGCTCCTTCAGGCCGGACTGGAACGCGTCGCGGTCACCGGTCACCCGGATCGTGTACTGGTGGTAGACGTGCCGGAAGCCCGGGGCCACCGGCGGGACGACCACGCCGCTGAGGTTCTTATCCAGGTACGCCGCGTTCGCGCGCCGCTGCTCCGTCCACTCCTCCAGCTGGCTGAGCTGGACCCGGCCGATCGCGGCGGCCACGTCGGTGAGCCGCATGTTGGCGCCCACGATCTCGTTCTGGTAGCGCTGTTCCATGCCCTGGTTGCGCAGCAGCCGCAGGGTCCGGGCCAGGCCGGCGTCGGCGGTGCTGACCATGCCGCCCTCGAGCGAGTGCATGTTCTTGGTGGGGTAGAAGCTGAAGCAGCCGACCTCGCCGAAAGTGCCCACCGGCTGCGAGTCGATCGCCGCGGCGTGCGCTTGAGCGGCGTCCTCGACCACGGCCAGGCTGTGCCGCCGGGCGATCGGCATGATCCGATCCATGGCAGCCGGCTGGCCGTACAGATGCACCGGCATGATCGCGACGGTGCGGGGCGTGATCGCCGCCGCGACCGCATCCGGGTCCAGGTTGAACGTGCCCGCCTCGATGTCCGCGAAGACCGGGGTGGCGCCCACGAGCCGCACCGCGTTCGCGCTGGCGGCGAACGAGAACGACGGGACGATCACTTCGTCGCCGGGGCCGAAGCCGAGAGCCATCAGCGAGAGCTGCAGCGCCGAGGTGCCGGAGTTCACCGCCACGGAGTGCCGCCCGGCCACAAGTTCGCTGAACTCCTGCTCGAACGCGGCCACTTCCGGGCCCTGCACCACCATGCCGCTGCGCAGTACGCGGACCGCGGCGTCTATCTCCGCCTCCCCGATCACCGGGCGGGCTGGTGGAATGGTGTCCTGGGGCCCAGACATGGGCGATCCTCCTGTGTACACGCGGCTTCTGCGGCGCCGGAAACGTCAGGCGTGAAGCTGGCTCGTGCTGCTGTCACGTCGGTAGGCCGCGCAAACAGTACCGTACCCAAAACACGAGACCGATTGGTGTCCGGAGCCGGGCGGGTCATACCAGCGTGGCCTAGGGTTTCGCGGGTGCAGGCCATTCTCGCCACGCTCGGCTATCTGCTGTCCGAGGATCGGCAGCGGATATTGATGATCCGCCGCGACGCGCGGCCGGACGATATCCACTTCGGTTACTACAACGGCCTCGGCGGCAAGCTCGAGCCGGACGAGGACGTGGCCTGCGGGATGCGCCGGGAGATCCGCGAGGAGGCCGGCCTCGAGTGCGGCGAGATCGAGCTCGCGGGGACGATCTCCTGGCCCGGCTTCGGGCGCGGCGGCGAGAACTGGTTCGGCTTCCTGTTCCGGATAACCACCTGGACCGGGTCGCCCAGGACGCTCAGTGCGGAAGGCACGCTGCACTGGGTACCCGTGGCGGATGTCCTGGCCGGTGCGGTTCCGATGTGGGAATCGGACCGCCATTTCCTACCGTTGATCTTCGCCGACAATCCGCGACCGTTCCATGGCGTGATGCCGTTTGCGCAGGGTCGCGCGGTTTCGTGGTCCTACACCGTTTGATCGGCATCGATTAGTGCAATGTTCACCAGTCAGAACCTCGGCATTCCGCCGAACTGGCGGTCGCCGGCGTCGCCGAGTCCCGGGACGATGAACATCTTGTCGTTCAGTCCCTGATCCACGGCCGCGGTGACCAGGCGCAGCGGCAGGCCCGAGCCGCGCAACCGCTCGATGCCCTCGGGAGCGGCGAGCACACAGCACAGGGTGATGTCGGTACAACCGCGGTCCACGAGCAGCCGGCAGCAGTGGAGCAGCGAGCCGCCGGTGGCCAGCATCGGGTCCAGCACGAGGACCGGCAGGCCGCTGAGGTCGCCGGGCAACGATTCCATGTAGGCGCGCGGCTCGAAGGTGAGCTCGTCGCGGGCGAGGCCGACAAACCCCATGGACGAATCGGGCAACAGGGCCAGCGCTGCGTCGGCCATGCCGAGACCGGCGCGGAGCACCGGCACGATCAGCGGAGGGTTGGCCAGCCGGGTGCCCTCGGCGGGGGCCACGGGCGTGTCGACCGCGAACGTCTCGACCGCGAACGGCCGCGCTGCCTCGTACACGAGCATGGTGGTGAGCTCGTGCAGCGCGGCGCGGAAGGCGCCGCTGTCGGTCTGCGCGTCGCGCATCGCGGTGAGTCGAGTTTGAGCCAGCGGATGATCAACGACGAGTACGTCCACGCGGTGAGGTTATCGGCTGCGCGGAGGTCGCGGGCGAAGCAAGTCAAGATCAACTGTCGGTGGTCCGCGTAGACTCGTATCCATGACTGCGACAGTGGCGTCGAGGCTGCCCGACGTGTCCGGTTCCGCCTTAGATCTCCGTTCTTTCCTGCACGGCCTGCCCGGCGTCGACCAGGTCGGCGTCGAGGCGCGGGCGGCGGCGCTCGGCACCCGATCGATCAAGACGACCGCGAAGGCGGCCGCGATCGACCTGGCGATCCGGATGGTTGACCTGACCACGCTGGAGGGCGCGGACACGCCGGGCAAGGTGCGCGCATTGTCCGCCAAGGCGCTGCGCCCGGACCCGGCCGATCCGACCTGCCCGCCGGTGGCGGCGGTGTGCGTCTACCCGGCGATGGTCCCGGTCGCCGCCGAGGTGCTGAAAGGTTCCGGGGTGCATCTGGCCAGCGTTGCGACGGCGTTCCCGTCGGGCCAGGCGCCGCTGGACGTCAAGCTGGCCGACACCCGGGATGCGGTCGCCGCCGGCGCCGACGAGATCGACATGGTGATCAGCCGTGGCTCGTTCCTGGCCGGCCGGTACGACGACGTGTTCGCAGAGATCGTGGCCGTCAAGGAGGCGGCCGCTCCCGCGCACCTGAAGGTCATCCTGGAGACCGGCGAGCTCGGCACCTACGACAATGTCCGCCGGGCGTCCTGGCTCGCGATGCTCGCCGGAGCGGACTTCATCAAGACCTCCACCGGCAAAGTGCCGGTCGCCGCCACACTGCCGGTCACTCTGGTCATGCTCGAAGCCGTCCGCGACTTCCGCGACCGCACGGGACGCCAGGTCGGGGTCAAGCCCGCGGGCGGCATCCGTACGACAAAGGACGCCATCAAGTATCTGGTCCTCATCAACGAGACGGTCGGCGACGACTGGCTCGACCCGGACTGGTTCCGGTTCGGCGCCTCCTCGCTGCTCAACGACCTGTTGATGCAGCGGACCAAGCTCACCACCGGCCACTACGCCGGTCCGGACTACTTCACGCTGGATTAGGCGATGTTCGAATACGCTCCCGCTCCCGAATCCCGCGCGATCGTCGATATCGCGCCGTCCTATGGCCTCTTCATCGGTGGAGAGTTCGTCGCACCGTCCGAAGGCAGCGGCGTCTTCAAGACCGTCAATCCCGCCACGGAGGAAGTGCTGGCGGAGGTCGCGGCCGCCGGTGAGGCCGACATCAACCGCGCCGTGACCGCGGCCCGCCGGGCCTTCGAGCCGTGGTCGGCACTGCCGGGCGCCGAGCGCGCCAAGTACCTGTTCCGGATCGCCCGGATCATCCAAGAGCGGTCCCGCGAGCTGGCGGTGCTCGAGTCGCTGGACAACGGCAAGCCGATCAAGGAGTCGCGCGACGTCGACCTGCCACTGGTCGCGGCGCACTTCTTCTATTACGCGGGCTGGGCGGACAAGCTCCGCTACGCCGGCTTCGGCACGACGCCACTCGGGGTCGCCGCCCAGGTGATCCCGTGGAACTTCCCGCTGCTGATGCTGGCGTGGAAGATCGCGCCGGCGTTGGCCTGCGGCAACACGGTCGTGCTCAAACCGGCCGAGACGACGCCGCTGTCCGCACTGTTCTTCGCCGACATCTGCCGCCAGGCCGAATTGCCGCCCGGCGTGGTCAACATCGTCACCGGCGCCGGCGACACCGGGCGGATGCTGGTCGAGCATCCCGACGTGAACAAGGTGGCGTTCACCGGTTCGACCGAGGTGGGCCGGGAGATCGCCAAGTCGGTGGCCGGCACCCGCAAGCGGGTCACGCTGGAGCTGGGCGGCAAGGCGGCCAACATCGTGTTCGACGACGCGCCGATCGACCAGGCCGTCGAGGGCATCGTGAACGGCATCTTCTTCAACCAGGGGCACGTGTGCTGCGCCGGATCGCGGCTGCTGGTCCAGGAGTCGGTATTCAACCCGGTGATCGACGCCCTGAAGCGGCGGATGGCGACCCTGCGGGTGGGCGATCCGTTGGACAAGAACACCGACATCGGCGCGATCAACTCCGCGGCGCAGCTCGACCGGATCCGCTCCCTCTCGGAGATCGGCACGGACGAAGGCGCCGAGCGCTGGTCGCCGGCGTGCGAGCTGCCCGATCGGGGCTACTGGTTCGCGCCCACCATCTTCACCGGTGTGACCCAGGCGCACCGGATCGCCCGCGAGGAGATCTTCGGACCGGTGCTCTCCGTGCTGACGTTCCGCACGCCGGACGAGGCGGTCGAGAAGGCGAACAACACGCCGTACGGGCTGTCGGCCGGGGTCTGGACCGAGAAGGGATCGCGGATCCTCGCCGTGGCCGACAAGCTGCGGGCGGGCGTGGTGTGGGCCAACACGTTCAACAAGTTCGACCCGAGCTCGCCGTTCGGCGGGTACAAGGAGTCCGGATACGGCCGCGAGGGCGGCCGGCACGGCCTGGAGGCGTACCTTGCCTAAGTCATCCTCGGCCACGAAGACTACGGCCAAGGCCGGCGCCGCTCCCCCTTCGGTGAACGCGACGTCCCGGCTTTCCGTACGGAAGACCTACAAGCTCTTCATCGGCGGGGCGTTCCCGCGCAGCGAGTCAGGACGGACCTATCTGGTGGATGGCGACAACGTGGTCCTCGCCTCCCGCAAGGACGTCCGCGACGCGGTGACCGCGGCCCGCAAGGCGCAGCCCAGGTGGGCCGGCGCGACCGCGTACAACCGGGGCCAGGTCCTCTATCGCGTGGCCGAGATGATCGAAGGCCGGCGCGCTGAGTTCGCCGCGCTGGGCGTGCCGGCGACGGAGATCGACGCCGCGATCGACCGCTGGGTCTGGTACGCCGGCTGGTCTGACAAGCTCGCCCAGGTGTACGGCGCGGCCAACCCGGTCGCCGGCCCGTACTTCAACCTCTCCGCCCCGGAGCCCACCGGCGTCGTCGGCGTCGTCGCACCGCCTTCATTCCTCGCGCTGGTCAGCGTGGTGGCCCCCGCGATCGTGACCGGGAACACCGTGGTCGTGCTGGCGGCCGGGCCGCAGGTCGCCGTGACGCTTGCCGAGGTGCTCGCCACGTCGGACGTGCCGGGTGGGGTGGTGAACATTCTCACCGGCCGCGCCGCCGAGACCGCGCCGTGGCTGGCGTCGCACGACGACGTCAACGCGCTCGACCTGACCGGCGTAGATGACCCCGAGCTGGCCGCCGATCTCGAGCGCTCGGCGGCCGGCAGCCTCAAGCGGGTGCTGCGCCCGCCGGCGGTGCCACCGGATTTCGCCGCCGACCCGGGACTGCACCCGATGACGGCGCTGCTGGAGACCAAGACGGTCTGGCACCCGAAGGGCTTCTGAGCGCGGAAGGCGGTCAACTGGCTTCCAGCCGAGCCCATTAGTGTATGTGCGCAGAGTCACCCATCCAGACGCATTAACCAACCCGGAGGTCACCGTGGCCCGCCAATCGCCGAATCGGCCTTCCGCCGAGGAGCCCTCGGCTGAAGTAGAGGCTTCGGAAGCTGAGGCTTCGAAGGTCGAGCCAGCGGACGTCGAGGAGCCGGCCAGCCAGGCAGCGGCACGTACCGAGGGGCTCTCCGGCCGTGACCTCTGGGACGAGGTCCGCATCTCGCCGGTGGAGATCGCCATGCCCGGTGGGGTGGGACTCACGCTGCGCGCGTACCGGCTCGCGTCGGAGCTGAGCCCGACCGAGACGGAGGTCGACGAGGACGATCCGTTCGAGGCGCGCGAGCGCGCGGCGGCGGCTCGCCGCGCGGAGCAGGAAGAGGAGATCATCCTCGACGACGAGTTGGCCGCCCTGGTCGCCGAGGGCGAAGCCGACCTCGACGGCAAGGACAAGAAGGTCGGCGACGCCGAGGAGCCCGACCCGGCCGATTTCGCCGAAGCGGAGGCCGAGACGGAAGCACAGGAGGAGGAGGACGAGGAGGTACCCGTTTTCCTCAGCCATCGGGGTCGCCTGCTCGCGTTCAAGAGCCCCGAATCGCTGGTCTCCTTCGTCCGTTCGGGTGCTCCGCACGACCTCGCCCAGCTCGACAGCTGGTCCACCCTGGCGGAGCGGGTACAGTCGACCGACATCGACCCGCTCCCGGAGGACCGCTACGAGCTGGACCTCGTTGTGGAGAACCTGCGCGGTGGGCACGACACGTGGGACCTGCCGCTGCTCATCGCCGCCGGTGAGGTCGCCCGAGACCTGGGATACGCTCTCCGGCTCAACCCGGTGATCCTGGCACTGTCGCCCGGTTCGCCGCTCGATGACCTGGACGAGTCCCTGCGATCCGCGGAGAGCGGTGGCATGGGCGGGTTCTTCGGACGTCGCCGACTCCGCAAAATCGGGGCACAACAGGCAAGTCTGGGTTGGCGCTCGATTATCGGCAAGATCTCTGCCGCTGTGGACTGGCGCGACTGACCCGCACCAGGGACCATCAGTCCTTGGCACACGACAGAAGTCCCGGGGAGGAGGACAACGCCGTGGCGCTCGTGCGCGTGTACTGCGGTCTGGCGTCGGCTGACGAATCGGTGCGTCCGGCCTCGGCCGCGGCGGCTCTGACCATCGCCGTGGTGGACGATGCAGGACGACTGCTCGGTGTCCATGAGATCAGTGACGACCCCGCGGGCTACGCCCACTTGGGCACGTTGCTCGTGGAACGGACGAGCGGGTTCACCGACGCCGCGGTCGCCGCCGACAGCGACGACCACATGGTCACGTCGCTGCTCACCGCGGCGGGACGTCCGCTGGTCATCGCGGATGACGACGCCACCGACGACTTCGCCGAGCGGTTCGCCGACGACGACTCGGTCGAGGAGATGCAGGCGCCGCCGGCCGCCCGCCGCGCCGTGGGCCTCGCGCGGGCGCTGCAGGCCGGAGCCATCGCCGCGATGAACCTGCCGGTGCCCCGGGAGCTCACCAGTTACAAGCCGGTACTGGCTGCGCACGTCGCCATGGTCACGGGCCGATACGCTTCCGCCATCGCGCTCCGCGAGGTGCTGCGCGAGCTGTACCCGGCGGCGCTGCGGGCGTACCCGGACCCGGCGCACCCGCTCGCGATGGCAGTGCTCGACGCGCTGCCCGAGCCAGGCCGGCTCACCGCTCGCGGCGCCGACCCGCAGCAGATCGCCGAGGACGTCGCCGCCGAGCTGATCCGCGCCGGCGCCGGCACCGAGGACCAGGTCATTGCCGCGGTCACCGCGCTGAGCGTGGCGATCAGCGAGTCGCCGCGCCGTGGCGGCATCAACAAGTCACTCGCGCCGGCCGCCGCGGAGACCGTACGGCACGCCATCGGCGCGGTCCGGTCCTGCGAATCCGCCAGCGAGGCCCTCATCGGTACGCTCGCCGCCCGGGTGAGCACCCAGTCCAGCGGCAGCGTCGCCGGCCGGCGCAGCACGGGGTCCCGTCGCGCCCCCGAGCCCATTTCCGGCAGCCTGCAACCGGTACGCCCGAGCGACACCGGCACCCGGCTGGGTCGCCGCAGCCGTCCCGAGCCCGCCCCTGGCAGCGGGCCGGTCACGCCGCATCCGCTGACCTCCCCGCCGGTCGCTCCGGAGCCGGTGATGCCGCCGCCGCTCGCGCCGCGCCCGGTCACACCGCCGCCGATCGCGCCGGCCGCCGCCTCGGGCCTGCCCAGCCGCAACCCCATATCGGGGCCGGGCAACCGTCCGGTGTCCGTGCCGCCGCCTCCGCCCGGGATGACGCCCATCCAGCCCGGCTCGCGCAGCCCGGTCCCCGCCGACACGGGCCAGCCGTTCCGCCCCACCCTCACGAACGCCGCGATGAGCAGCGCCCGCGCCGAGCGCCAGCGCACGGTGATCCCGCCGCGACCCAACACCCGTTCGCAGCCGCCGGCCGCGAATGGCGCAACAGATTACTCGCTGGCCATGCCGGCCCAGCGGCCCACGCAGGACGCCGAGCCCGGCTCCCGGGCCAACTGGCCGTTGCTCAATTCCGGCGACGACCTGGCACCGCCGCCGGTCAACGTGCCTCCGGCCGACGGCCGGGTACGCCCACCGTGGCAGGACATGCCCTCGGAGCCTCCGGCCCTGCGCCTGGTCGAGCAGCCCGGCTCGCTCGGTAGCCTGCCGCCCGACATCACCGCGATCGCCGAGCCGCCGCCGCTGCGCCTGGTCGACCGCGACGCCCCGAACGGTCGCAACGGCCGTTCGGCGCGGCGTACCACGCTGACCGCCCTGGACCGCAGCACCACCCCGCCGGTCCCCGACGAGGGCGATGGGGACCTGCTGATCTTCGCCGCGGCACGGTCGGCCTGGTTCACCGGCCACGACGAATCGGCCGACCGCGACTGGACCAATCCGTCCGACACCGGCTGGCGAGCGGCGGAGAAGGCCGCTACCCCGGCTGTGGCCGCGGAGACGGCAGCCGGCCTGCCCAAGCGCGTCCCACAGGCCAACCTCGTGCCGGGGTCACCGCTGCGCGATGAGAGGCCCCTCCGCATCGTTCGCGACGCGGCCAGCATCGCCGCCCACACGACCGGCTACTTCCGCGGCTGGCGGCGCGGTCAGGAGATCGGCGGCTACGCCATCGGCGGGCGCCCAGGCCGCGAGTCGGCCGGCGGTTGGGACTTCAGCCGCGACGGCCAGCCTGACGACTACCGCAACAACGCGGGATACCGCAGCAGCTGACCTCTCAACGCGGCGGCCGTGCGGCCCGAATTCGGTTGCGAGGATGGCACGGTGAGCGACGCTGGCGCCATGGGCGGCACGATGCCTCCTGAGTCCCTGGTGGCCGGTCCCGGGTTTCCTCGCCTGGCGTTGGGACTGGCGTGGTTAGGCTCCCCGTTGTGGGTGGCGTGCTCAGCCAGCGATTGAGCCGTCGCGCACAGAGGATCGCAGAGTAGCGCTCCCCCGACCAAAACCATCCCTCGCTGGTCCATTGTCGTGCGCGTTCGCCCACCGGGCGGCGGTCTCAGCTGTGGGCCGCCACACGGACAGCGGCCACGTCCCTTGCTTCTACCTCCCGGGCCACGGCGGGTAGGCAGACGACCCCGGACAGGCGCAGGAAAGCGGCTGCCTTTCACCCGCCGTCACCGCCCGACCCACCCGGCCGCCCCTAGGTGGAAGATCGGTGGTGCGCCCCGCGCCACCGATCTTCCTCGCAGTCAGGACGCCCGCGGTAAGCAGTCGCGGAGCGTAATCGCAGCCGAAGGCGAGGCGAAGCCGCACCGCCGCGCCGACCTCGAACGCAGCTGGATGCCAGACGTCCCGCACCCGCGCCACAAGATCATCAAGATGCGATACATCTCCCGAGATATCACGTTGACCGATCGATCGGGACAGGTGCCCCGTGAGCGATCGCTGGTGGGGCGGCGCAGCTGCGGGCGGCGAACTTCGTCATAACCACGAAACCGACGCCCAACACGGACCTGCATCTCGCGCCCGGAACGGACATCTCCGCCGGGCGCGGACCGGGACGGGCGGTCGCGCACGGACCTGGCAGGGCGCGGGCGTCCGTTCAGGAGCGCCAGCGGCTGGACGCCCGCGCCCGGTGTCGGCGGGAGCGACGGCATAGCGCACGACGGACGCCGCGCAAGAAGGACTCGAAGAAGCCCCGCCTCCACTGCGGGTCGGAGGCGGGGCTGGCCGAGGCGGATCAGGCCGGGGCGACCGCGCGGGAACGGCGCATCGTCAGCACGTACTCGACGAGCGAGATGAGGACGTTCTTGGTCGACTCGCGGTTGCGGGCGTCGCAGCTCACCACCGGGACGTCGTTGGAGATCGCGAGCGCGTCCCGGACGTCTTGCGCGTTGTGGTACTGCATGCCGTCGAAGCAGTTGATCGCCACCAGGTACGGCAGGCGGCGGTGCTCGAAGAAGTCGATGGCGGCGAAGCAGTCGGCGAGGCGCCGGGTGTCGACCATGACGACCGCGCCGATGGCGCCGCGGACCAGTTCGTCCCACATGAACCAGAATCGGGTCTGGCCCGGCGTGCCGAACAGGTACAGGATCAGGTCCCGATCGATGCTGATCCGGCCGAAGTCCATCGCCACGGTGGTCGTCGTCTTGCCCGGCACCTGCCGGTTGTCGTCGACGCCAACACCGGCAGAGGTCATGATCGCCTCGGTGGTCAGCGGGGTGATTTCCGAGACCGACCCCACCAGCGTCGTCTTACCGACGCCGAACCCACCAGCGATGACAATCTTCGCCGATGTAACGCGCCCCGCAGCCGGGCGACGCGACATGTCAGAGCCTGCGAAGTCCACTCAGCACCCTCTCCAGCAGTTCCGTGCCCACCGCATCGGTTTCGTCGTCCAACGATGTCGGCTCGTATACCGCGACCAGGCCATCGGAGGCCATGTCCGCGACGATCACCCGAGCCACACCGAGCGGTAGTTGCATGCGTGCCGCGATCTCGGCCAGCGACTGAACCCTGCCGCCGTCACACATCGCCGCGATGTACTGATGCTCGCTTCCGCCCTGCCCGCCCCGGTTCGCTCCGGTGGAACGGCCGCGGACGGTTGTCTCGACGAGCGCCTCTAGCGCTATCTCCAGCTTCGGCCGGGTCCGGCCACGGGTCACGGCGTACGGTCTGACCAGTGCGCCGGTCGGCTCATCGCGTTCGGGCATCGTCACCGCTCACCCCATCCCTCGGCCCTAGAAGTGTCTCTCTTTTTCTCAATGTTTTGGACAGTCGCCGGCGCGCCGGCGAGCTGCCCCGCTCAGCCGAGCACCCCGGCCGCGGACCGCGGCGCGGGAGTCAAGGCCTCGCCCACCCGGTCGACCAGGAGGGCCATCTCGTAGCCCACTTGACCGACGTCGCAGCTGCGCGCCGCGAGGACGGCGAACGAGGAACCGTCAGAGATCGACATCAGGAACAGGAACCCGTTGTCCATCTCGACGACAGTCTGCAGCACGGCGCCGCCCTCGAAGCACCGCGCCGCGCCCTGGGTCAGGCTGACGAGGCCGGACGCGATCGCCGCCAGCTGGTCGGCGCGATCCCGCGGAAGGTCCCGCGAGGCCGCGAGAAGCAGACCGTCCGCGGAGACCGCGATCGCGTGAGCGACCCCCGGAACGCGGTCGGCGAAGTTGGCCAAGAGCCAACCTAGATCCTGCGTAGATGTCATGCTTCATGCTCCTTGCCAGCCTGGGAAGACTGCTGCCCGCCCGCAGTCTCCTCCGGATTGGTCGATTGGCGACCCCGCTGCACCCCGCGGTGGTACGCGGACAGCAGGCCCCGCACCGCTTCGGGGGTACGGCGTTGGACGGAGTTACCGCCCCGGTCAACTCCGCCCGGGACGAGTTGTGCCATCGGCGTGCGTTTCGGCAGGCCTGCCGTCGTGGTCGTGTCGACGGGAACGTCGGCCGCCGCCCGGGCGGCCTGCCACCCTTCGTCGGCGGCGGTGTGCCACGGGTTCGTCGCGGCGCCAGCGCCGGCGGCCGCGCCCACGGTAGCGGCATCCCGATCCGGCGACTCGTCACCCTCCATCGACTCCGGCGAGCTCGCCTGCTGCGAGACGCCGGCCGAACGGACCGGCTCCGCGGTCGAGATCCGCTGGGTGGTGGCCGTCTCGTCGTCGGCCGGGGCCGGCTTGGCGGTGTCGGCCTGCGGCCGCGCAGTCGTGAACCAGGCCGACTCGAGCTCCCGGAAGATCGGCAGCTCCATCGTCTCGTCCGCGAATCGGGTGTCCCCGTCAGCGCTGCGCTGCCGCGCGGCGGCCTGAGCCGCGGCGATCTGCGCGGCCGCGGTGGCCTGGGCGGCAGCGGCCTCGGCGGCGGCCGCCTCGTGCGCGGCAGCGG
>JBKOWB010000359.1:0-6056 GCA_046724195.1 Actinomycetota bacterium | reverse complement strand
GTGAACAGGTAGATCGCCAGCAGGCCGAGCCAGAAGTACGGCACCGATGACAGGAACGTGGTCGCAGGCAGCAGCCCGTCGACCCAGGAGCCGCGGCGCCAGCCGGCCACCACGCCCAGGGAGGTGCCGATGAAGAAGCTGACCACCGTCGTGATCCCGACCAGTGCGAGGGTCCACGGCAGGGCGCTGGCGATGACCTCCGACACCGGTGTCGGGAACGCCGTGAACGACAGGCCCAGGTCCCCGTGCGCCAACTGCTTCCAGTAGTCGACGTACTGGCTCCAGAGGCTCGCGTTCTTGTCGAGGCCGAAGAGCACGTACAGCGAGTCGATCGCGTCGGTGTTCATCTGACCCTGGAAGCGGGCCAGCATCGACTTCACCGGGTCGCCGGGGATCATCCGGGGGATGAAGAAGTTGATGGTGATCGCGGCCCACGCCGTGAAGAGGTAGAACCCGATCCGTTGCAGCAGATATCTCACCGGATCTCCTCCCGCACCCCGGCGGCCGCCGAGCCCGGCTTCTGCGCGGCCACGGTCGCTTCGTCGTACAGCCAGCAGGCGGCCCAGTGATTGGGCCGGCTTCCGGCGCCTGGTCCTTCGGACGGCGCGGAGAATCCAGTCCCAAGTCGTTCGCCAATCGCGATGCGGACCGGCAGGTCGGTGGTGCACCGGGGCATGGCGAACGGGCAGCGGGGGTGGAACCGGCAACCGGGCGGCGGGTGGATCAGGCTCGGTGGCTCGCCGTTGCCCTTGTCCGCGGCGTCCAACTCGAGCTCGCCTTGCAGGCGGTCCGGGTCTGGCGCGGAGTCGATCAGGAGCCGAGTGTACGGATGCGCCGGCGACTGCGTGACGGTCTCGCTGTCGCCGCCCTCGACCATCCGGCCCGCGTACATCACCAGGGTCTCGTCCGCGAAGTAGCGGGCCGACGCGATGTCGTGGGTGATGTACAGGATGGCCAGGTTCAGCCGCTCCTTGAGGTCGCGCAGCAGGTTCAGCACGCCGAGGCGGATGGAAACGTCCAACATGGACACCGGCTCGTCCGCGAGCAGCGCCTCGGGGTTGGCGCCCAGTGCCCGGGCGATGGCGACGCGCTGCCGCTGGCCGCCGGAGAGTTCGTGGGGGAACTTGTCGAGGTAGCGCTCGGGCGGCGTCATGGCGACCCGGGTGAGCAGGTCGCCGAGCGCCCGTTCCAGATCCTCGGGTGTGTTGCCGGCGTTGTGATGGATGCGCAGTGACCGGGTGAGGTGGTAGCGGACCGTGTGCACCGGGTTCAGCGACGCGAACGGGTCCTGGAAGATCATCTGTACCCGGGCCGCGTACTGCCGGAAGCGCCGGCCGCCGTGGACCCGGGTGGAGGTGCCGTGCAGCCGGAGGTCGCCGCTGGTGCGGGGGTAGAGCTGGGCCAGCAGGCGGGCGACCGTGGACTTGCCCGAGCCGGACTCGCCGACCAGGGCGGTGACGCGTCCCCGTCGCAACGTGAGATTCACGTCGTCGACGGCGTGCACCGCGTCGTGTCTGCGGCTCAACAGATCGCGCAGTCCCCGGCGGACGGGGAAGTGCTTGGTCAGGCCGTCGGCCTCAAGCACCACCTCGCTGGCCGGCGCCTGGGCTTCTTGGCTCAACGTCATGCCGAGTTCCTTAGGGATGCGAACCACCCGCGTCGCCGCCCCCTCGGCCCACGGGTCGAGGGGGCGGCGTACGGATCAGGAGTTGGCGGGCTTGAGGTGCAGAACGACGTCGAGCGCGTTGGCCTGCGTGGGCTGGCCGGCGCCGTACGTGTTCGTGTCGTCGGGCCAGCCGACCCACGCCTTCGTGCTGTACGCCATGCCGATGTTGTCCGCACCGACGGGGATCATCGGGACCTGCGTGACGAAGACTTTCTGCAGCGTCGCGAGCGCGGCGGTGCGGGCGGCGTCGTCGGTGGCGTTCTGGTACGCCTTCAGCGCGCTGGTCGCCTCAGGGCTGTTGAACCGGCCGAAGTTGCCCGCCGGCGAGGCCTGCCCGACCGGCTTGATCAGCGTACCGTCCATAATGGTCTGGTACAGGTCGTACGGGGTCGAGCCACCGTTGGTCCAGCGGAACGTGGCGTCGAACTTGCCCTCCTCCACGTTCTTGAACCAGGCATCCTGGTTGGCCTTCTCGACCGTGGCTGCGATGCCGATCTGAGCCAGGTTGTCCCGCACGATCTCGAGCGAGGTCTGGTAGTCGGACCAGCCGGCCGGGTCGGTCAGCGTGAGCTTGACCGGCTTGCCGCTCGGATCGGTCAGCGTCTTGCCGTCCGCGCTGAGCTTGAAGCCCGCGTCGGTCAGCGTCTTCTTGGCACCCTCGACGTCCACCGACTGGTTCTGGCCCTTGTACTCGGGCGCGACGAACGCGTCACCGGCCGGCGACGGCAGACCCGTCACGCTGGTGACCAGCGGGTGGAAGTAGCCGGCCTCGGCCTTGTTGAAGATGTCCTCGCGGTTGACGACCATGTTCATCGCCTTGCGCAGGGCCACGTTGTCGAACGGCTTCTTGGTGGTGGCGATGTAGAGGCCGTGGATGCCCAGGACCGGCGGCGCCCACACCTTGAAGTGCGCCGGGTCCTTGTCGACGAAGACCGTCTTGTAGTTCGGGATGAAGACGAAGCTCCACTCGCAGGCGCCGGTGGACAGGGCCGTGGTCTGCGCGTTGTTGTCGGTGTACGACGTGTAGCGCAGCTCCTTGACCTGAGGCAGGTCCTGCCAGTAACCGCTGGTGCGCACCGACAGTGTGGTGGTCTGCGGCGTGAACGACTTCAGTGTGTACGGGCCGGAGCCGACCGGGGTCTTGTTGGGGTCGATGTCCGGCTTCGCGATGGCCGACCAGATGTGCTTCGGCACGATCGGGGTCTGGCCCAGCCACTTGTCCTTGTACACGAACATCGAGTTGGTGAACGTCACCGTCACGACGTTGCCGTTCATGGTGATCTGGTCGTACGGCGTGTTGTTCGTGTTGAGGGCCTTGTTGCCCTTGATCATCGAGAAGGTGAACGCGACGTCGTCGGCGGTCAGCTTCTGGCCGTCCGACCACGTGGCGTTGTCGCGCACGGTGATATCGACCTTCTTGTAGGCCGCATCCCACTTCGCGTCGGTGGCCAGCCACGGCTTCGACGGGTCGGCCGGCTTGACCGGGTTCCACATCATCAGGGGCTCGTACATCATCCACTTGAAGCCGAGCGAGTTCGCGGCCGATGTGGACAGGAACGGGTTGAAGTTCTCGGTCTGCGGGCCGTTCGGCATGCCCACGGTCAAGAACGTCGTGCCGCTGTTCTTGCCGGCGTTCGAGTTCGCGTTCGGCGAGTCGCCGCAAGCCGCGAGGCCACCGGCGGCGAGCACGCCCGCCAGGGCGACCGAGAACAACTTCCTTCTCTGCATCAATTTCTCCTCAGGTGGTGCGGTTTCGGGTGTGAGGGGTGCCCGAGGGAAGGGCGCGCGGTACCGCGGATGCCGGCCGGGGCCGGCCGCCACGGTGTCGCCGGTTGACCGGCGCCAGATGCTTTCCCGTTGGGTTTCCGCCGCGGGGATGCAGTGACGCCGGCCGAATGCGGACTGGCGGTTCTGGTTATGCGCCCGTGGTGGAACCTCGGGCCGTGAAAGTGGCTGGTATGACGGTGGGACGGTTGGGCAGGGGTGCGCCCTCGAAGTGCGCGAGCAGCGTACGAGCCGCGGCTTCGCCCATTTCGCGCAACGGTTGGTGCACGGTGGTGAGCGGCGGCTGGGTGTGTGCCGCCAAGGGGATGTCATCGAAGCCCACGACTGCCACGTCCTGGGGGATGCGGCGACCGCTGTCCAGCACCGCCTGCATCGCGCCGGTGGCGGACAGGTCGTTGTGGGCGAACACGGCGTCGAAGTCCACGCTGGACTCCAGCGCCTGCTGCACGCCCTCGAAGCCGCAGGCGATGGTGAAGTCGCCGGGCAAGACGTGATCCGCCGGGATCGGGTGGCCGGCCTCGGCGTACGCGGAGGCGAATCCGGCGAGCCGCTGCTGCGTACAGCCGAAGCGCTCGGGTCCGGAGATCACGAGCGGTTTGTTCCGGCCGAGCGAGAGGAGATGGCGCGCGGCGGCGCCCGCGCCGGTGTGGTTGGTGGTGCCAACGCTCGGGATCTGGCCCGGCTGATGGTCGCGGTCGTCGATGAGTACGACCGGCAGGCCCCGGGCATACAGCGTGGCGATGTACTCGAGGGTGCCCTCGGGCTCGATGACCAGCAGGCCGTCGAACGACTTGGCGGACACCTGCGCGCCGAACTGGCGCATCGACTCGTCCCCGCGGTTGCAGGTGAACAGCAGTAGGCCGTAGCGCTCGGTCTCCAGCACGTCGACCGCGCCCTGCAGCACTTCGCCGATCCAGGGCCAGGTGAGCGAGGGCACCAGCATGCCCACCACGCGGGTCCGGCCGCGAGCCAGCCCCACGGCGCGCGAGCTGGGGACGTACCCCAGTTCCTCGATCACCTTGCGAACCCGGGCGGCAGTGGATTCGTCCAGCTCACCCTTGCCGTTGAGCACCCGGGATACGGTCGTCTTGCTGACCTTCGCCCGGGCCGCCACGTCGGCGATGGTGATCGGCACTGGTCCTCCGGGAGCTTTCCAGCGATGTAACCAGATGGTTGAACCGCGGTTTCGGAACCGGTTTCGGGAGCGGTTCCGGGCAGTTAACTCCAGTGCGCCCCGTCACGTCAACGCGCGCCCGGCTTTATTTAGGTTTCGAGACAGTAACTGAACTGCTGGCCTCGCTTCGCTCGGCTGGCTCGCGCCTTATAACCGGTGAGATGCCGCACCGCTCGCAACGGCTGCACACCCCGCAGCCGTCGCGACCGGCACACCATCTCACCGGCGGCGCTCGCGGCCGGCGAGGGGCGAAATCGCCTCGACCCGGCGGACCAGCTCGGGCAGGACGGCGCCCAGCGGCGCGTCCACCATCAAGCCGGCGTACGGCTCGCCGCGGGTGGCGCCCTGGTTGACTATCGCCACCCGGGTGCCCTCCTTGGCGGCGCGCAGCACGAACCGGCGCCCGGACATGACGGTCAGGGAGGAGCCGAGCACGAGCAGCGTACGGGCGCGGGCGACCAGATCGAAACTGCGGCTCACCCGGTCCGGCGGGACGGTCTCGCCAAAGTAGACCACGTCGGGCTTGAGCATCCCGCCGCAGCCGGCGCAGTCCACCACCACGAAGCTGTCCAGCTCGGCGTCGTCCAGCTCCACGTCGCCGTCCGGATTGACCGCGGTCACCGCGGCCGCGAACCCCGGGTTGGCCCCGTCCAGCCGTTCGATCAGCTCCTGCCGTCCGGAGATCGCACCGCAGTCCAGGCAGGCGATCCGTGCCAGGTTGCCGTGCAGCTCCACCACGCCGTGGGCACCGCCGGCCTGGTGCAGACCGTCCACGTTCTGGGTGATGATGCCGTCCACCACGGCCAGCTCCTGCAGCCGGGCGACCGCACGATGCCCGGCGTTCGGGCGGGCCGCGCCGATGGTGCGCCAGCCCAGATGGCTGCGGGCCCAGTAGCGCCGCCGTGCGGCCGGATCCCGGGTGAAGGCCTGGTACGTCATCGGCGTGTACCGCCGCGCCGACCCGGACGGCCCGCGGTAGTCCGGGATGCCCGACTCGGTCGACAGGCCGGCGCCGCTGAGCACCACCACACCCCGGTCGGCGACCCACTCGGCCAGCCGAGCGACCAGCTCGTCACGTTCCATCCGACCATGGTCCCTCGCCGGTGGAGGCGGCCGGGCACAGGCATCCAAAGGAGTGCATACTTCGGCGCCGACCGGTAGGTTGGTCGTCGTGGCTGTGGCCCGGCGTCTGCTTCCCCGTCACTGGGACGGGCACCGCCTGCTGCAGTTCCTGACCGGCCTGGCCCTGCTGGCGTTGACCTTCGGCGGCGCCACCGTTCCGGCCGCACCGCCCCCGGCCGCGCCCGCCCCGGTCAGCACGACCGTCGAAGCGCCGGCCGCCGCGCCCGCCGCGCCCGAGGTCCAGCCGGCGACCGGCCAGACGGTGGACAACTCCGACGAGTGCCGGCACGACGCGAGCCGGGCCCGGGT
>JBKOWB010000282.1:0-4913 GCA_046724195.1 Actinomycetota bacterium | reverse complement strand
CCGCTTCGCGGCGCGCGAGGGCATGGTCGCGACGGATGTCGCCCGCGAGGTGCGGCCGCCCGCGCCGCCGAGGCGGCTGCCGAAGGCGCTCGACGTGGACCAGGTCACCCGGCTGCTCGCGGTGCCCGACGACGCGCCGCTCGGGCTGCGGGACAAGGCGCTGCTGGAGTTCCTGTACGGCACCGGCGCGCGCATCTCCGAGGCCGTCGGCGCGGCGGTCGACGACCTGGACCTGGGCGACGACTCGTCGGTCACGTTGCACGGCAAGGGCGGCCGCACCCGGATCGTCCCGGTCGGCCGCTACGCGCGCGCCGCGCTCGACGCCTACCTGGTCCGCGCCCGACCCGCCCTGGCGGTGGCCGGGCGCGGCACGCCCGCCATCTTCCTCAACGCCCGCGGCGGTCCGCTGTCGCGGCAGAGCGCCTGGACCATCCTGCACCGCGCGGCCTCGGCGGCCGGGCTGCCGACCGACGGCCCGCACGCCGTCTCGCCGCACACGCTCCGCCACTCGTACGCCACCCACCTGCTCGACGGCGGTGCCGACGTCCGGGTGGTCCAGGAACTGCTCGGCCACGCCTCGGTGACCACGACGCAGGTCTACACGCTGGTGACAGTGGACCGACTCCGCGAGGTCTACGCGACCGCACACCCGCGCGCTCGTTGAAGCTTGACCGTCAGTAGGCGCGACACGCCGACGACTGACCCCGGACGGGCGGTGCCCGTGGCGTACAGTCGGGCATCGGCTGAGCCAACCCGCGGCGGAAAACAGAATCCAACCCCGGGCAGAAGCTGCGGGTCGAGAGGGGGCGAGGGACATGGCGGGGAACCACGAGCGAGCCGAGGCGTGGACCTCTGCCCTCCGGGAGCAGCAGGGCTCCATGGACCTCGGCGCGGACCTCGGACCCGCCGACCCCACCGCGTACACGATGCGCCGGCCCATTCCCGAGCCGATGCCCACCGACCGGCACGGCCCCGCGCGGATCATCGCCCTGGCGAACCAGAAAGGCGGCGTCGGCAAGACCACCACGACCATCAACCTGGGCGCGGCCCTGGCCGAGTACGGCCGCAAGGTGCTGCTCGTGGACTTCGACCCGCAGGGAGCCTGCTCCGTCGGCCTCGGCGTCAACCCGCACAACCTCGACCTCAGCGTCTACAACCTGCTGATGCAGGACGACGTGACCGCCGAGGATGTCATCATCAAGTCCGACGTGGCCGGTCTGCACCTGCTGCCCGCCAACATCGACCTGTCCGCCGCCGAAATACAGCTCGTCAACGAGGTCGCCCGGGAGATGGCCCTGGCGCGGGTCCTGCGCACCGTGCGCAAGGAGTACGACTTCATCCTCATCGACTGCCAGCCGTCGCTGGGCCTGCTGGCGATCAACGCGCTGACCATCGCGCACGGCGTACTCATCCCGCTGGAGTGCGAGTTCTTCAGCCTGCGCGGCGTCGCGCTGCTGCTGGACACCATCGACAAGGTCCGCGAACGGCTCAACTTCGACCTCGAACTCGAGGGCATCCTCGCCACCATGTACGACTCGCGTACCACCCACTGCCGCCAGGTGCTGCAGCGCGTCGTGGAGGCGTTCGGCGACAAGGTCTACCAGACCGTCATCACCAAGACCGTGAAGTTTCCCGAGTCCACGGTGGCCGGCTCGCCGATTACCAGCCTGGACCCGGCCTCCTCGGGCGCGCGCAACTACCGGCAGCTCGCCCGCGAGGTCATCGCGGCCAAGGCGGAGCGGGGCTAGGCGAAAGTTGCTATTCGCGCTCGGCCAGCCTGTGAATTTCGCCGGCCTGCTCATCTCGTTCGTGCTCGCGCTGCTGTTGCGCTCCGTCGCCATCCGTCTTTTCGCGCGCCGGCTCCGGATGGCCGACGGTCCGATCACCCCGCGGCCGCGGGAGGACATCGACCCGTTCGGTGCGGTCGCCGCGGCCGTCGGGGGAGCCGGCTGGGGCAAGATCATCGACGTCGACGAAGTGCCGCGCGGCTTCGGCCGCGGCCGGGCGGCCTTGATCTTTGCGGCGGGACCGCTGGTCACCCTGATTGCGGCGCAGATCTTCTTCCTTCTGTACGTGGTGCTGTTCCCCGCGTCGTTCGAGCCGTCGTTCTACCGCGTCTCGGATGTGCTCCGCGGCCAGTTCGACGCCTCGCTCGGGGCGCAGCTGGTGTTGTCGATCGCCGTCGGGCTGCTGGCGTTCGGGCTGCTCGCGCTGATCCCGGTCCCGCCGCTCGACGGGTTCGGGCTGATCTGGTCCGCGCAGCGCCAACCCGGCCGCGGCATGCAGGGCTACCGGCTCTGGTTCGAACACAAGAACCTCGGCGTCGTCGTCCTTCTGGCCTGCTGTTTCTTCCCGCTCGGTTACCCCTTGCTGCTCCTGCCGTTGGATCTGATCGGCACCCTCTTCATGAGGCTGTGGGGGTAGCGAGGCGTGAGCCTTGACCCGGCTGTCGGACCGGTGGTCTACCGTCAGAATGTGCCATCGTCCGAAGCCATCGATCCGTCGGTTGGCGCCGATCCGCTGGTTGGCGCCGATCCGCTGGTTGGCGCCGATCCGCTGGTCGGGGAGGCCGCCGAGCTTCCCGACGGCAGGTTCACCGTGCGCCTGGACAACTTCACCGGCCCGTTCGACCTGCTGCTGCAACTGATCGGCAAGCACAAGCTGGACGTCACCGAGGTGGCGTTGCACCAGGTCACCGACGACTTCATCGCCTACATCCGGGCCATGGGCGACGACTGGGACCTCGGCGAGGCGAGCGAGTTCCTGCTGGTCGCGGCCACGCTGCTCGACCTCAAGGCGGCGCGCCTGTTGCCGGCCGCCGAGGTCGAGGACGAGGAAGACCTGGCGCTGCTCGAGTCCCGCGACCTGCTGTTCGCCCGGCTCCTGCAGTACAAGGCGTTCAAGGAGGCCGCGGCCCATCTGGCCGAGCTCGAGACGATGGGCGCGCGGCGGTGGCCGCGTACGGTTTCGCTGGAGCCGCGGTACGCCGAGGCGCTTCCGGACCTGGTCCTGGGCATCGGCGCGCAGCGGCTGTTCAAGCTGGCACTCAAGCAATTCACGCCCAAGCCCGGGCCGCCGCAGCTGTCGATCGTGCACCTGCACCAGATGCGGGTGAGCGTGCGCGAGCATGCCAACCTGCTGCGGGACCGGCTGCGGCGGGCCGGCAGCGCGACGTTCGACCTGCTCATCGGGGACTGCGAGAGCACGCTCGAGGTGGTCGCGCGGTTCCTGGCGCTGCTGGAGCTGTATCGCGAGGGTCTGATCGAGTTCGAGCAGCCGGTGTCGCTCGACGAGCTGACGGTCCGCTGGATCGGCGGCGACGACGACGGGGGAGAGCTCGACATCGACGACTACGAAGGCACGCCCGCCCCCCGCGACCCGGACACGCCGCCGCCCGACGCCGAGCCCGCGGACGCTGACTCTCAGCACGCCGAACTCGACGAGGCCGGTTCCGGCGCGGCCCTGCCTGACGGCACTTTCCCTGGCGGCGTTGGCGATGACGGCGTTGGTTCTGGCGGGGCTGGGTATGACGGCGTTAGCTCCGGCGATGCGGGGTATGGGGGCGTTGGCTCTGATGGGGCTGGGTATGACGGCGTTGGGGCCGATGATGCTCCGGCCGGCGGCGTTGCGCCTGAGCTCCGCCGGCTCCATGCCGATTCCGAGCCCGATCGCGACGTATCCGCCCTGGAGGAACGACCGTGAGTGCCGACGAGCGTCCCGACTCCCTGGCCGCGCAGGCGGCCTCCTGGGTGCCGCCGTGGGAGCGCCAGCAGAGGCAGCCGGACCGGGCCAACCAGGCTACGGCCGCCGATCCGGATATCTCGGACGACCGGAACAATGGTGACGACCCTTCCGGCCGGGTGGAGGGGTCGATGCCGGACGGCGTCTCCGACCGGGTGGAGGGGTCCGTGCCGGACGGCGTCTCCGACCGGGTGGAGGGGTCCGTGCCGGACGGCATCTCCGGCCGAGTGGAGGGGTCCGTGCCGGACGGCATCTCCGACCGGGTGGAGGGGTCCGTGCCGGACGGCATCTCCGACTCGGTCGACGGACCCGTGCCGGACGGCATCTCCGACTCGGTCGACGGGCCTGTGCCGGACGACGACGAGGACCGCTCCGAGGCGAACCTGTCGGATGACGACGACGACTTCGACGAGAGTTTCGAGGGCGCCAACCCCGAGGGCTACGAGGAAGGCGTGCCGCCTGAGCTGGCGCCGCTGCCCGGCGAGGCGGACGGGGCGGCGGCCGTCGACACGCCGGCCCAGCTGCCCGGCGAGGGGGAGCCGGAGCCGACCGACGTCGGCGAGGCGCCCGAGGTGCCGCTGCCGACGCCGGTCGAGGAAGCCGCCGGGGAGTCGCTGGAGCAGGAGCGCGGACCGTCCGTGGACGCGCCGGCACCGCTGGGCGGCAGCGACGCGGGTGATGTGTTCGACTCCGCGGCCGAGGACGACGTGAGCGACGAGGACGGCGGCGACCTGCCGATCACCGAGGTAGTGCCAGCCCCGGACGGCGATGGCTTCGCGGCGACGTCCGTCGGCGACCCCGAGTTCGGCGCAGGCGACCACAACCCGCCCGGCGCTGGGCCGGATGCCGGTACTTCCGGCGTCGGCCGGGTCGCCTCGGCGTTCGCTTCCCATCAGGCTGGTGCCGCCGTCGCGGTAGCCGCCGATACCCCTTCCGTGCAACGGGCGCAGCCCCGATCGGTGGTGCCGCCGCAGGGCCGGGGGAGCCAGGGCGGTAGTGGTGCGGTTGGGGCGGCGGACGCGCGTACCGAGGATGACGATCGTGCCAGGACGGACCCGGCGCAGCCCGATCAGGCCGCCGGGGACGGTGGTCCGGCGGGTTCGGACGCTTCGGCCGCCGCCAGTGCGGCCGGTTCGGCCGCTCCGGGCGACGGCGACGCTGGTCCGGGCGAC